>JAZSID010000093.1:0-23783 GCA_045533625.1 Acutalibacteraceae bacterium
GCTTGGCCTCCGACTTTATCCCAACGCTCAAGGAACTTGACGAGGAAGCACTTGTTAAGATTCTTACCGAGCCGAAAAATGCAATCGTTAAGCAGTATCAGTCGCTTCTCGGAATGGACGGTGTGGATCTTAAATTCACACCCGAAGCCCTGACAGCTATTGCAAGAAAGACGCTCGAAAGAAAAACGGGTGCACGCGGTCTTCGTTCAGTTATGGAAGGCTTGCTTATGCCGATTATGTACGCAGTGCCGAGCGATAAATCAATCGTCAGTGTGCAGATAACAGAAAACTGTGTCAACGAAAACGAAGCACCGTTGGTTGAACACAAAGGAAAAAAGAAAGAAGCATAAATTTAAAGCAGTAACTTTCAGATGAGAGTTACTGCTTGTTTTTTTAATTATTATTCAACCGATACAGCAAATACGGTTGTTGACTTGAATTCTTCGCCTGCTTTGAAAACGCAGGACGGGAAATCCGGCTGATTCGGAGAATCGGGATAGAACTGTGTTTCAAGGCAGAAGCCTGCGTGCTTAACGAGTGGCATACCGCCCTTGCCGATAACCGTTCCGTCAAGGAAGTTACCTGTGTAAAGCTGAACTCCCGGAAGGTCTGTGTACATCTTAAGAACTCTGCCACTTACAGTTTCTTTTACCGTCACGTCAGCCTCACCCTCCTTGTGGCAAAGGCAGAAGTTATGGTCGTAACCGCGTGCGAGAGCAAGCTGTTCGTCGTTGTCGTAAATTCTCTTGCCGATTGTGCAGGGAGCGTTGAAGTCAAATGCCGTGCCCTCAACCGCACGAATTTCACCCGTCGGGATTGAGTCAGCGTCAATCGGAGTGTAGTGTGATGCATTCATCTGCATCTCATGCTCAAGCACGTCGCTCATAGCTGAACCGCCCAGGTTAAAATAAACGTGGTTTGTGAAGTTCATCACGGTATCCTTGTCGCAGACTGCGGAATAATCAATTATAACTTTGCTGTCCTCTGTGAGTGTGTACTTCACCTTTGCTGTGAGGTTGCCTTCGAAACCGCTTGTTCCGTCAGGACTTGTATATGAAAACTCAACCGCATTGTCGTCAGCGATGATTGCATCCCACACTGCATCTGAAAATTCGCCTGCGCTGTGAAGACAGGTCTTGTCCTTTTCGTTCTGTGTGAGCTGATAAGTCTTGCTGTTCAAAGAAAAGCTACCGTTTGCAATTCTGTTTGCGTATCTGCCGACAATCTTGCCCTGATAGTCCGTAAAATTAAGGTGACCGTAAAGGCTGTCGAAACCGATTGTTATATCGTTCACTCTGCCGTACTTGTCGGGAGTGTAAAGTGACTGAAGAGTTGCGCCGAGGTTGATGAGCTGAAGTGTCACGTTTTTGTTGTTTGAAATTGAATAAAGCTTAACCTCTTTGCCGTCAGGCATAAATCCATAGTGAGAAACATTAATAGTCATCAGAAAACCTCCTTACATCTGGTCAACACTGAAGATGAACGCGGGCAACGGGAACCACTGCTGTGCCGCACCGTTCAGCTGTTCGCGTTCAAATGTGAAGTTTGAAAGGAATGCTCTTGTTGCCTCGGTGTGAGTGAATTCGATTTCAGCCTCACCGTCAAACTTTTCAACCGTTACTTCGTTATTCTTAACTGCGATACGAAGCTTTTCGTCTGCCTTTTTGCCGTGGATGAGCACTGTAAGCTCGCCGTCTGCAAGGTTTGTGTAGCTTGCCTTTGTCTTAAGATAAGCTCTTATAACTTTTTCATAATTAAGAACAAGCAAAGATTCGCAACCGCCGACGGAAATGTTTTCCGAATTAACTGTAAAGAAACCGTGCTTCTGCTTGTCAAACGGAGCAGCATTAAAACGGATGCTTTCCTTTCCGCTGACTTCAAGAGCTGCGAGAGCAAGGTCGGCATAGTACTCGGGCTTTGTGACTGCACACTCGGAAACCCAGCTGTAGCCGTAGTCGATGAAGAAATATCCTGCAAACTCTTCGCCGTCATAAACAATGTAGGGGTTATGACGCCATGATGTTACAATTCTGTAGTAATCCTTGTGCGGTCTGCTTGCCTTGATTACATTTTTCTGATAAAGCTCGTCAATCTTTTCGATTGCTTCGGTGTCGTTTTCCTGAAGCTTTTCAGCGCGGAGATTCGATTTTCTTCCGCCGAAGATATGCTTTGCTGTCTTTTTGTTGAACTCGAAGTTATATGAAACGCCGGAAGATTCAAAACCGAAATAGCCGTAACGCTGACGCTGACCGCCAAGGTAAGCAAGGTCTGTGCCGTTTTTCATCATCTCTTCAACGCTCATTTCCATAAGGTCAACCATATAACCCATTGAGCGATACTTGAGTCCTACCGCAACATTGCCGATACAACAAGCTTTGATTTCCTCTCCGCATACGTCGAGGTCAATATTGAAATTGCCGACAGCTGCTCTGAATTCGCCGTTTTCGTCCTGTACTACAAAATTGTTGTAAGCAGGTCTGTACTCGTCGTGATAAATTTTCGGAAGAATCTGCACAAAATCTCTCTTTGTTGCTTCATCGTCGTCTGTAAAAAACACTTCGTCAAGGAAAGCGATAAGCTTCTTGTTGTCGCAGTCCTTGCCTCTGCCGTAATAAAGTTTCTCGTCCATAGTAATCTCCTTATAATTTAAAACTCTCAGGGAAAAGTTCGCCCAGAGTGAATGTCTTTATCTCTTCACCGTTGAAAAGATGAATTTCAAAATCTTTGTCGCAGAATTCGCTGAGCACCTGACGGCACACACCGCACGGAGGGCAGAAAGCGTTGATTTCATCAGCTCCGCCTACGACGGCAATTGCAGAGAAATCTTTTTCGCCGTCACTCACTGCCGTGAAAACAGCCGTTCTTTCAGCACAATTCGTTGGTGAAAAAGCTCCGTTTTCGATGTTACAGCCTTTGTAGACCTTGCCGCTTTTTGTAAGCAAAGCCGAACCGACCTTAAATCCTGAATAGGGTGAATATGAATTTTCTCTTGCCTCAACGGCAAGCCTTACAAGCTCGTTTTTGTTCATATCAATAACCCTGTGCTTCTTCGTTTTTTATGATTTTTACAATTCGGCTTGTGCCAAGTCTTGATGCGCCGAGCTTTATGAAATCCTCAGCATCTTCAAGAGAAGCGATACCGCCTGCCGCCTTGATTTTAAGGTGAGGCGCAACATTTTCTGCAAAAAGCTTCACGTCCTCGCGAGTTGCTCCGCCCGTTGAAAAGCCTGTTGAAGTTTTGATATAATCAGCGCCCGATGCGGAAACGATTTCGCACATCTTGATTTTTTCTTCATCTGTCAGAAGGCAGGTTTCAATTATAACCTTAAGAAGTTTTCCTTCGCAGGCTTCCTTGATTGCCTTGATTTCTTCAAGCAGGAAGTCGTATCTTTTGACCTTGAGCGCTCCGATATTGATAACCATATCAATTTCTTCAGCACCGTTTTTAACGGCATCGTTTGCCTCAAAACACTTCGCCGCTGTTGTTGAGTAGCCGTTCGGGAAGCCGATTACCGTACAAATCGGGAGCTTGCCGTCAACGTATTCGACAGCCTGCTTAACATACGAAGCAGGAATACAGACAGATGCACAGCCGTATTTCATTCCGTCGTCGCATATTGCCTTGATTTCTTCCCACGTTGCAGACTGCGAAAGCAGAGTGTGGTCAACCTTTGATAAAATCTCTTTAATATCCATAACAAACTCCTTATTTCAGAACTTCGCCCGTGCGCAGGTTAACAAGGTTTCTGAAAACTGCAACCTGAGAGGCGGAAACAAATTTATCCTCGTGCAGACTGCCGAAAAACCAGCGTGTGTAGTCACAGCTTGAGCTGAGCTCCTGGAAATAAGCGTTAAGTCCGCTTACGAGAAGTGGCTCGTTATCCTTAAGCTTGAGGAAGTTTTTGATTTTCTGCGCAGGCTCGTGGGTTATAATATAATCAACCGTAAATTTATGCTTTTCAAGGTTGTTTGCACCCTCGCGCATTTCATCACGGTTCGGGATTTCAGCATTTGACCAGTTCGGGTTATCCATACGGATGTCGATATCCGGGCTTTCGCCGCCGCCCATCGCAAAAATCTTTTCGCCCTCAATTTCAAAAATCTGTCCGCGCATAAGGTGGAAAATATTGTCCCTTACCTTGTGCGCAAGTCCGCCTGCAAAGCTTACGACGGGATATTTTTCGAGCAGGTCGAAATTTTCGTGAGTGCCGTCTACAAAACAGATATTATATTTTTTCTTCGCAAGTTTATCGAGGGTTTTCTTCTCTTTTGCGTCGCCGTCCCAGATAAATCCGAAATCGCCGCAGATAATAAGAGTATCGCCCTCTTTAATGTTTTTGAATTTTCTCTGCGAAAAAATTTTGTAATCGCCGTGGGTGTCGCCCGTAACATAAATCATTTTTAAACAACTCCTCAAAAATGACATTTTTTTCAAAATCTCTGTTTATTTTTCAGAAACTTTCTGCTATAATCTAACATATATCATACTACAAATATGAGGGTCTTGTCTATGAAAAAATTGATATTTTTTATATGCTCTCTTGCAATAATTATAACTTCGCTTGTAACTCCCGTTTCGGCACAGAATTACATCAACAGCGTACAGAATGAAAAGGTTAAGCTCAACTGTAAGGTTGACCTGCTCGTAAGCCTTGATGACGGCTCTGTTATTGTTGAAAAGAATGCGGATACGCCCGTCGCTCCCGCTTCACTTACAAAGGTTATGACAGCTCTTGTCGTTCTTAAAAACGAAAAGGATCTTGAAAGGAAAATGACTGTCAGCGAAGAAGCAATCACAAGCCTTTACGGAACGGGCAGCTCCTCTTCAGGAATCAAAGCCGGTGAAGAAATCCGAGTTTATGATCTTCTGGCGTGTCTGCTTATTTCAAGCGGAAACGATGCCGCAATGGCTCTCGCGATTGAATACGGCGGTTCTGTTGAAGGCTTTGTTGAAATGATGAACAGCACGGCTCTTGCACTCGGCTGTAAAAACACTCATTTTGAAAATCCGCACGGACTTGATGCACCGAACCACAAAACAACAGCAAAAGACATGGTGTTAATGGCAAAGGCAGCTCTTGAATACTCTGCTTTTGAAACAATCGTCGGCTTGTACATTTACAATGTTCCCGCAACAAATATGAACGAGGAACGTAACATCGTAAATTCAAATTACCTCATCAATCCCTATCGATCAACCTATTACAATAAAAACGCAAAGGGAATTAAAACAGGTACAACCGATGCCGCAGGAAGATGCCTTATTTCCTACGCATCAAAGGACGGATACAATTATATGGCTGTCGCTATGGGTGGCGGACAGCTTGATTCAGACGGCGACGGAATTGAAGAAAACCAGGCTTTTATGGATACCAACCATATGTATAACTGGGCTTTCAAAAACCTTAAGTACGAAATCGTTACTCAGCAGGGACAGTTTGTCTGTTCCGTACCGCTTGAATACTGCTCCGATTCCGAATCTGCAAAGCTCGTTGCCTCAAGCGAGGTTCTTGCACTCGTTCCGCAGGGAAATGACTCCGAAAGCGTCAGCTTCAGACCGGTTGATGTGCCCGAAACTCTCGCGGCTCCGCTGAAAAAAGGCGATGCCGTCGGCAAGGCCGAAATTCTTTTTGCGGGACAGGTTATCGCTACGGTTGACCTCGTTGTTGCAGAGGATGCCTCATACGATCTTTTCCTTTACATCAAAAGCGTTGTTATTAATTCAAAGACGTTTATCACACTCATAATTGTTGTTATCGTTCTTTTGGTCGGCGCATATGTAACGCTCTTTATTCTTTCGAACAACAAGCGCAAGAAACAGCGCGAAATCAAGATGGTTAAATACAACGAGCTCAAACGTAATACGCAAAAGAAAAAGAAATAAAAAGCAAGGGAGAACTTGCCATGAAAACAAAAATCACCGCAATTTTGTCAGTGCTTCTTATCTTTGCTTTGCTCTTCTCAACAGGATGCGGCAAAAAAGATGAATCAACGGATGACCCAACAACAAATGATGCTTTTGTTCAGGACGAGTTGACGGGTAACGCAGATGCTCCGACACCCGAAGAAGATGAAAACGCAAGCACAACAACACTTCCCGAAGAAAGCACATCAGCCGTTTCGCAGGAGGACAGCTCCACAACAACGTCAACAACAGTTGCAAGTACAACACCGAAAACAACAGAAGAAATCGTTGCGTTTTTCAATCAGAGCGCAAACAGAATCAAGACTGAAGCAACAAAGGTTGTTAAAAACTACGAAAAACGTCAGGTTAACGAAGACAAGCTTGAGCTCCCTGCAGGACTTGAGGATACCGCAGAAAACCTTATGAAAAGATATATGGGCGACGACACAGATCCGATCGTCTATTCAACAAGGGAAGACATCCGCAACGAATACATCGTGCCTGAGCAGGATTACGTAAGCAAGCTTCAGGCGTCAACGGTTGTAAAGGCACTCTGCGTTGACCAGGGTTCAACTTACGAAGTTTATTTCAAGCTCAAGGATCAGAAAAATCCGCGTGCGGGTAACGGTGTCGGCGCTTGTTGCGACGTTATCGAGGTTCACGAGGTTTCCGAAAAAGTTTCGTTTATCAAGCGTTTTGATACATATTATTATAACTGCGAAATAAGAGCGACAATCGACAAGGAAACAGGCAGAATGGTACACGCAACATACCGCACACCCCTTGTGCTTGACCTCACCGTAAATCTCTTCGGCACACACGATGCCGCCGTAGGTTTCACTTTTGAAAAGGATTACACAATTTCATATTAAAAACTAAAAGGATTGCAGAAAACCTGCAATCCTTTTGTTATGTGTATATATGCGAAAAAGAAAAGGCTGAGCCGAAGCTCAGCCTTTATGTAATTAGTTAACTCTTAAGGATTAAAGAGTCGGGAGAAGTCCAAGAAGAACTTCGTTGATGCCCTGGAAGAATGTGAGGATCTTCATAGCCTGCTCGATAGCCCAAGCCTTAAGTCTCTCCTGCCATGTGGGAACCGGAGGAGCGATGATGAGGTGACCTGAAACGATGTAAAGAACGCCATCGTTAGCCCAAATCTGCTCAGTTTCCATTGTTTCATCATTGAAAATTTCGATCGGTGAACCTGAAGCTACCATAGCATAAGCACTTTCGAAATACATATACCACTGAGGATCAACGAGGTCAAGCTGGCAGTCCATCGGCTCGCCTGTTTCTTCGCTGTAGCCTGTGTACTCAGATGAAACCTGAACTGTTACATAAGCAAGAGGCATCTTTTCCTGCTGGAAGATGCTCATGTCGTCGCACTTGAAGCCGAACATATTGCAATACGGGTCTTCATAAAGAGCAACGTCAGCAGCGATAAGCTCGAAGCCTGCAAGAGCCTGAACTTCTGCAGAAGGCTTGATACCAACGATTTCCATGTAACCCATATCATAGCCTTCGCCTGTAAGAGCAAAGTTGATACCAAGAAGAACATAGCCATCAATTGTCGGTGTGTAGTTTGATACGATGTAAACAGGGATATCATATGTAGCGCCTGCTTCAACGTATGTGTTCTCACTTACAAAGTAGATTTCGTTCTCTGTCTGTGCCGGGAACTCAGGAAGAAGGATACCTGTGTTCTCTTCTTCACCCTCAGCAAAAGCTGTAAGACCGAGTGTGAAAACCATCATTGCTGCGAGAAGGATTGCTAAAATCTTTTTCATAGTAGATTTCTCCTTTTCATTATTTTGCGTTTTTCACGCTTCTTATTTTACGTCACTTTTTACTGATTTCACAGCGAGAGTAACGTATTTTCTATATATTAGCACAAGGATTTTAATTTATAATTCCAAAAAAGAAAAATAACAAACTTTTTCAAAACTTATTTTTTGTCGCAAATCGCCTGCATAACCTTATTGGAAATCTTTCCTGCGGTTGCAAGTCCATATCCTGAATTTTCTGCAACACAGACCACAGCATATGGTGTTTCGGGGTTCGCAGAGAAGCCGACAAACCAGGAATGAGGCTCACCGTCGTCAATCTGCGCCGTACCCGTTTTTCCGCACATTTTAAGTCCCGGGAAGGTCGAATCGCCGTAATAATTTAAAACATTGGAGCGCATATACTCTCTCATGCGGTTTGCAACGGTACTGTCAAGGGTGATTGCTTCGCTTTGCTCAGTCTGTCCGATTTGCGTAACTCTTCCCGAAGGTGAGGTAATCGATTCGACGTAGTAGGGTTTGATTGCTGTGCCTGCGTTTGCGATTGCACCCATAATCGTCATCATATGGCACGGATTCGCAAGTGTCGTGTACTGTCCGATACCTGCCCAGCCGAGGTCAACGGAAGCTGTTTTGCTGACGTCAAACATACTCTTTGCAACGGGGGTCTGTCCCATACTTTCCTTGACGTTGAAGCCAAGCTGTTCAGCAGTCTGAGTAAGCTTGTTTTTGCCGAGTTCAATTGAAAGCTCGGCAAATGCACTGTTGCAGGAACGGTTGAAAGCCTGTTCGAAATTAACCGTTCCGTGAACGTCATTACAGATAACGTCGCCCGAATCCGTATGATATTTGCCCGTGCATTTGAATGTTCTTGAGCTAAGGTCGGGAATATTCTGCAATGCGCAGATAGCCGTAACCGCCTTGAATGTTGAGCCGGGAGTGTAAACACCCGAAATAAAACGGTTAAGGTAAACACCCTCGTAATCAGGATTGTCCGCCATATTTGTCGGCTTGTTGCTCGGGTCATAGGTCGGTGTAGAAACCATACAGATGATTTCGCCCGTGCGGTAATTGTAAACGCCGACGGTTCCCTTTCTGCTTCCGAGTGCTTCGTATGCTACCTTGCAGACGTTGGCATCAAGGGTAAGTGCAATATCGTTTCCTTTGCCGAATTTTTTCAGGTTATAAACACCGTTGACAAAGTCATAGCCCGAAAGCTCGGAGCTGTAAATCGACTGAACGCCCGTTGCGATGAAGGACGAAGTATCGCCAACGGCATGAAGAGTGGATTTACGGATCGTTTTGCTTTCGTTGTATTTGCGTTTTCCGTCCTCGCTGTAAGCAAGCGGAGTGCCGTTGCGGTCGTAAATTGAACCTGCATTCGCAATCTGCCCGGCTGAATAAACGTGACGGTTGACTGTCTTTGCCGCCCATTCATCACCGTTTGAATAAAAGGAGAAGACCATGAATCCAAGCCCAACAATAAAAGCAAGGATAAAGATATAAAGAACGTAAGCTCGTTTTGTCGTATTGTTCATCGCGGTGTCCTCCTGCTGTCCGGAGTTCTTCCTCGTGGCGATGCCTGTCGCTGAGTCTGCCTCTGTGCCGACTGTCTTTGCGGAGAAGCCTGACGTTGAGAGGCTTGCCTCGGTGAAGACTGACGCTGTGAAGCTTGCCGTTGAGGCGCCTGGCGCTGTGCCGTCTGCCTTGGCTGACTCTGTCTCTGAGGCTGACGCGAAATGGGAATGTCATTTTTTGTGCTTGCCGTAGTACGCTGTGCTCTCGTAATTTCAACGGGCTGCTGAACCTGTTGTCTCTGACGGGTTCGTGTAGCTTCGCCTGAATTGTTTCGCGCTCTTCTCTGCGGTGCTCTGCCGATACGGATATCCGGCGGATAAAGCGGATGGTCGGGAAGAATCGTCTTTGAAAGCTTGGGATAAGTGCGGATGTCTGCCGCCTTGATGAAAGCGATAAGTCCCCACGAGCAAATCATACTTGAACCGCCTCGGCTGATAAACGGAAGCGTAACGCCCGTAAGCGGAAGGATATCCGTTACGCCGAAAATGTTAAGTGCCGTCTGGAAAAGCATAAGTCCTGCGGCAGCACAGGCGGCAATCGCATAAAAGGCGGAGCGTGTTGTACGCGCAACCTTGATTGCATAAAGAAGGATAAAAACATACGAAAGAACGATGAGGAGGGCAACAACCATTCCCCACTCTTCGCAAAGCATACCGAAAACAAGGTCAGTAGTTGATGCGAAAATATGCTTCAGGTTTCCGTTTCCTATTCCTAACCCGAAAAGACCGCCGCTTACGGAATAAATCAGCACTCGGGTCTGTTGCATACCTGCTTCGTTCATCTGTTCCCAGATGTGGCGGTAGGTTGAAAATCTTGCCGCAACAGTCGGACGGAAAAGGATAATCATAACTGCGCCGAGAGCTGCAACAACGCAGACGAGCGCAATTGTTCGCATATCGCCCGAACGCATAAATGCGATTATGATAAATGTGAAGAAAAAAATGAGCGCCGTGCCGAAGTCACGCATAAGGAAAAGTGCCCCGACACAACCGACGGAGAAAATCAGGTATTTCGTAAGGCTCGTTGTGCGCTGAAGTTTATCAAGCGAAGCCGCACCGACGAAAATGAAAGCAAGCTTGACAATTTCGGAAGGCTGGATGGAAAATCCGGCAATCGTAATCCAGTTGAGTGCACCGTTTGTCGTTTCTGCAAGAAGGAGATTGACCGCAAGGAGTCCGACAGCCGCAATAGCAATCGGCATTCGAAGCTTCATAACAATGTCCGTACGGCGCAGAATAATAATCAGCGCAATAAAAACGCAAAGACCGAGAAGGATTGAAAAAACCTGCTTAACCGCATAGTCGTCGTAAACACTTGCGCAAACGGTCAGTCCTATTCCCGAAAAAAGAAATCCGAGAATTTCAAGCTCGAAATTATTCTGTCCGCAGAAAACGGACGCAACGAAAAAGTAAATCCATTCAACAACTATGTAACCTGCGAAAATAACAAGAAGCTTCATGTTGACGGCTTCCTTTGTGATAACAGGTGTTGCCGTAATTATCTGAAAAACCGTGACAAGAATCATCATCAGGTTCCAGTTAAAACGCTTGTTCAGGTTTTCGTTACCCATAACGCGCCTCCTTCCTTGCGAAAAAGTCTATACATATAGTAATTATAACACGGAAAGGCAAACAAACTCAACCGTTTCAGGAAAATTTACATTAACTTAACAGATGATTATATTAAATACTTGAAAAATAACCTGTCTGTGGTAAAATTTAAAAAAGAAGGCGGTGATATTTTGGCGAATATAAGAATCGATAATCTTTCGGGCGATACGATAACGGTTTTCCTTGACGGGAATCCGCAGACCGTTGAAGAGGACGGCAGAGTAACTTTTGATTCACTTGAAAAGGGCACGCATACTCTTCGCGTTCACCGAACAAGAGTACCGCTTGAAACCGCATCCCTGCAGAACGAGCAGGAAAAATCATTTCAGGAGCAGATGGAAGGCAAAAACAAAAGCCTGCACACTCCGCTTGATTACGAAACAGAGCTTGACCTCAATTCGTCAAAGGCTGTCATCACGGTGAAGTCGGACATCACGGCAAAAGACGGCAAGGGGCTTGATGTTATCTTTGCCTCGTATTCCGTAACGGCAACGGGAGCAAGGGCTGAAAGCGGATACAAAACTTTTGCAAGTCCTGCCGTAAAGAAAACCTTCGTTTCACATAACATTAAAAATGCTCTTTTCCCGACGGGAGTTTGCGGAATAATTGTTCTTTTGCTTGCAATCGTTTCTCTTGTCTGCGCCCTTGCAGGCAAGCCGATTGACCTTGGCGGAACGGTGTTCACTCTTCCGTGGGCATCGGGACTGACAGCCGTTTCGGTTGCGGTCTGCGGTTATGCAGTATTCTGTATTATAAATGTAATAAAAACAGCAAAAGATTTAAGCAAATAAAAAGGAGGTTGCGATATGGGAAGGATTCCGACCGAGCGAGTGCTCGATAAACTTGACGAACACTTTGGCAGAAACGATTATGATTCCGCGGAAAAACATCTTTTATATTGGCTCGGCGAAGCAAGACAGATTGACGACAAAAGAAGCGCACTTCTTTTTCTCAACGAGCTTGCAGGCCTTTACCGCAAACTTTCAAAAGAAGAAAAGGCACTTGAAACAGTTTCTTCGCTTATCAGCCTGATTGAAGAAATGGGTATTGAAAACAACGTCGGTGCAGGCACGACATACATCAACTGTGCAACGGTATATAAAGCATTCAACAAGGCTGAAAAGGCTCTTCCGCTTTTTGAAAAAGCAAGAAGTGTTTATGAAAAAAATCTTCCCTCGGACGATAAGCGTTTCGGCGGACTTTATAACAATATGGCGCTTGCGCTTGTTGACCTCGAGAGGTTCGGCGAGGCTTATGAGCTTTATGAAAAGGCGATTTCGGTTATGTCCAATGCCGATGACGGCGACCTTGAGGTTGCAATAACTTACCTGAATATCGCAAGTGCGAAAGAAACCGAGCTTGGTGCGGTAGACAGCGAAGCGCAAGTCAGAGATTACATTGAAAAAGCAATGAAAATCCTTGATGAACACGAAAACAGGGACGGATATTATGCCTTCGTCTGCGATAAGTGTGCGTCGGTTTTCGGCTATTTCGGTTACTTCATTTACGAAAAAGAGTTAGATAAGAGAGCAAGGGATATTTATGAAAGGTCTTGAACTTTCTGAAAAGTTTTATTATGAATACGGCGAAAAGATGATTAAAGAAAACTTTGCCGAGGTTGAACAATATCTTGCCGTCGGTCTTGCAGGAAGCGGTTCGGAATGTTTCGGTTTTGACGATGAAATCTCTCAGGATCACGATTTCGAACCTGGATTCTGCATCTTTATTCCCGATGAAATCGATTCGAAAACGGAGTTTCAGCTTGAACGTGCGTATGCAAAGCTCCCGAAAGAATTTATGGGTTACACACGCAGTCCGTTAAATCCCGTTGGCGGTAACCGTCACGGCGTTATAAGAATCAGTAGGTTTTTCGAAGAAAAAACAGGCAGCAAAACGGCAGATATTCCCGTTGTTGGTTGGTTCTGTATCGCAGAGCAGTTCCCTGCGGAAGCGACAAACGGAAAAATATTCTGCGACAACTTCGGTATGATGACACAGCTTCGCGAAAAAATCGCCTATATGCCCGAGGATGTACGGCTGAAAAAGCTTGCGGGAAACATCCTTCTTATGGCGCAATCAGGACAGTATAATTATCCGCGTTGCATCAAGAGAGGCGAAACCGCCGCTGCTCAGCTTGCCGTCGGCGAATTTGTAAACACTGCATTGAAGGTGATTTTCCTTCTTAATAAAAAATATATTCCTTATTATAAATGGACTTTCCGTGCACTGAAAGACCTTGAAAAGCTTAACGGTTTGTACGGTGATTTGGAATATCTTATTTCAAGCGACAATACGCAGGCAGAAAAAAAGCAGGAGATAATCGAAAAAATCTCCGCTTGTGTGATTGACGAGCTGAAAGCTCAGGAGCTGACGAAAATCAATTCGCCGAACCTTGAGCCCCACGCATATTCCGTCAACGATAAAATCAAAGACGGTGAAATAAGAAACCTGAATATCCTTTATGCGGTGTAAAAATTGTTTTTGTAAGACAACAGTAATCTGAACGTTTAAAATAGAATTAATGTGAGGTGTAAAAAAATGAAGGCTTTTCTTTTCCGTCTTGTAACATTTTTCCTGATAGCAATTAAAACTCTTTTTCCTTTCGGCGGCGGTGTTGATTATGACAGATTGCCGATTAATTTTGAAATCGAAAGTGTGAACGATATTTACGTTCCGTCGGACGAAAACAGCACCAACGTGCAGGAATATCCGACGGTAATAAGGCTCTGCCACCAGAAGAATGAAGCGGATAACGGAAAGCTTCTTGCAGCTTTTGAAAAGTGGGGAAGCAGATATCCCGTATACGAAAGCACGGACGATGCCGAAACGTGGCATTACGTAAGCACCGTTACCGACACGCTTAACGAAGGCTACTGGAACGAGTGGATGCCGTTTTTGTATGAGCTTCCTGTTGATATGGGCGAATTTGAAAAGGGCACAATTATCCTTGCCGCAACGTCGGTTTACGGTGAAGGCGTTACGGACAGCACGATAACCCTTTATTGGAGTACAGACCTTGGCAGAACGTTCACTCCTTTCTGCAACGTGGACAAAGCAGGCGGAACAGGTTGGGGCGTCTGGGAGCCTTACTTTATTTATGAAGAAGAAACGGGCAGACTTTTCTGCTTCTATTCCGACGATTCTGACCCTGAGCATTCGCAGAAATTAGTTTATAAATACACTAAAGACCTCGTAAACTGGAGCGAGAAATTTGAATGTGTAGCCTGCGACGACCCCGAGCTTCGTCCGGGTATGGCATCCGTTGTTAAAATGGGTAACGGCGAATATTATATGGTTTACGAAATGGTCGGTATAAACGGAAATCCGATTTATTGTAAGAGGACGAAATCCCTTGACGATTGGGGCGACGTTTCCGATTACGGCAAGGTTGTTTCTGCGGCAGGCAAGACCTTCGGCTCATCGCCCTACGTTGCGTGGACACCCGTCGGCGGCGAATGCGGCACGCTGATTGTTGTCGGCAAACACCCGATTAAAGGTGAGAGCAGAACGGGAACGGATATGTTTATAAGCTTTGATTACGGCAAAAAGTTTATTCCCGTTGACAATCCCATTCCGTATACACTTGATCCTTACGAAAGATGCGGATACAGCCCGTCGCTTTTCTTCTCGCCTGACGGAACAACACTTTATTATGTAAATAATCCGCCGTGTTATGATGCGGCATATAAAATAACTGTTGCAAAAATCAAGATAACGGAAAAAGAATTTTTCGCAGAATGAGGAGCGCCTTATGCTTACCGTAAATCCTGAACTGATGTCTTTTGTCAAAGAAAATATTTTTCCCGAATACAGCAAAAACGATGCGGGGCATTCTCTTGAGCATATTGATTATGTTATCCGAAGAAGCCTGAAGTTCGCAAAGCAGTTTGAGGGGATTGACGCGGATATCGTTTATACCGTTGCGGCTTTTCACGATATCGCACATCACATCGACAAGAAGAATCACGAAAAGCTTTCTGCGGAAGTTTTTTATTCCGATGAAAGAATGAAAAAGTTTTTCTCCGAAGAGCAGAGAGAGATAATCAAAGAAGCGATTGAAGACCACCGTGCGTCCCTTGAAGGTGAGCCTCGGAGCGATTACGGAAAAATTATTTCCTCGGCTGATCGTTCAACTGACGCGGAAGAATTTCTTCGCCGTACCCATGCTTATACTCTTCGTTATTTTCAGGGGCTTTCGGAGGAAGAAGTTATCGAACGCGGATACAGCCATACGCTTGAAAAGTACGGAAGCAAAGGGTATGCGAAGCACTACGTCGCTGACGAGGAATACGAAAATTTCAGAAAATATATAAATTCCATTTTGCAGGACAGAAAAGTTTTTGAAAAGAAATACAGAGAAATTAACGGACTTTAATTATGGTTATTTTAATTACAGGTGCATCGCACACAGGCAAAACCTTACTTGCACAGAAAATGCTTGAAAAACATAAATATCCGTATCTTTCAATCGACCACCTGAAAATGGGTCTGATACGAAGCGGTAATACAAGTCTTACACCCTTGAGTGAAGAAGGGAAGCTTACCGCATACCTTTGGCCGATTGTCCGTGAGATGATTAAAACCGCAGTTGAAAACGGGCAGGATTTAATTGTCGAGGGTTGCTATATACCGCCCGACTGGGCAGAGGATTTCACGGAAGAATATCTTTGTGAAATCAAGTGTTATTGCCTTGTGATGAGCGAAAAATATATTGAAAATCATTTTGACGATATAATCGGATATGCCGATGTTATCGAAAAACGCCTTGACGATGACTGCACAAAGGAAAGCGTGCTGGAAGATAACGCTTATTTTGCAGAGTTTGCAAAAGGGCGAAACGTAAACTGTATTTTGATTGATGAATGCTACGAAATAGATTTATAAGGAGAGCCTGATGTCTGAGATTTTTCACAACATAGGAATACTTGCGCACGTTGACTCGGGAAAGACAACTCTTACCGAGCAGCTTCTGTATCTTACGGGCGCAATCCGTAACGCAGGCAGCGTTGATGCAGGCACAACGGCAACGGACAGCCTTTCTGTTGAAAAGCAGAGGGGTATTTCCGTGCGCACGGCAACGGCTTGTGCACAGTGGAAAGGCGCAACAATCAACATAATCGACACCCCGGGTCACATCGACTTTGCAGGCGAGGTTGAACGCGCAATTTCTGCCCTTGATTACGCTGTTGTGATTGTTTCGGCGGTTGAGGGTGTTCGCGCACATACTGAAAATATTCTTAAATCCCTTGATGCGGCAAAGCTTCCTCGGATAATTTTTATCAATAAAATCGACAGGACAGGTGCAGACACCTCGAAGGTCATCGACGAGCTTAAAGGGATTTCTTCACAGTCGCACCTTGTACTTTCACAGGTTGAAAACGAAGGCGAAGAGAACGCAAAAGTAAAGATGATTGACGGCGAAGCTTTCAGGCAGAATGCAACAGAAGCACTTGCAGACATCTGCGACGAAGCGGCAGATGCATTTTTAAACGAAGAGTTGCTTTCGTCTGACCGCGCAAACGAGCTTGTGAAAAGTGAAATTTCCGATTGCAATCTTACTCCCGTTCTTTTCGGTAGCGCAAAGTATTCAATCGGTATCGAAGAGCTTGCGGATGCACTTGTTAAATTTATGCCTGATTCAGAAAGAAGAAAAACCGAGGATTTGTGCGGAATAATTTTCAAAATCGAGCACGATAAATCCCTCGGTAAAGTTTCGCATATAAGGCTTTTCGGCGGTGAAATCGCAAACCGTGACGAGGTTGAGCTTTTTGCTCCCGAAGAAAAAATAATTGTTCAGTCCGATGCTGTTGAAATCGAGTCAAAGCCTCCCGTAAAAGAAAAGGTTTCGCAGATCAAAAAATTCTGCGGTGCAAAGAGTACGGACACAGGGATTATAAGAAGCGGTGATGTTGCCGCGGTCTGCGGTCTTCCCTCTGCGAAGACGGGACATTTCGTCGGCTCGGTTGCCGTCAGCGAAGCGGCAAAGCTCGTTAATCCGTTTCTCCGCGTAAAGGTAACTCCGTCGGATTCCGACCCGTTGAAAATCCCTGCACTTGCGGCGGCTCTCGGCGAGCTTTCGGATGAAGAGCCGTACATCGACGCGAAGTGGGAAAACGGACAGAAAGAAATCACAATCAGCACGACGGGCAAAATTCAGCTTGAAGTGCTTTCAAATCTCTTAAAGGAAAGATACGACATTTCGGCAGATTTTTCACCGCCGACGGTTATTTACAAAGAAACTCCGTCGGGCAAAGGCTTTGCACGTGCAAGGTATACGATGCCGAAACCCTGTTGGGCAGTGGTTGACTTTTTATTTGAACCGATGCCTCGCGGATACGGTGTTTCCTACCACGGCAGACTGCCGTCAAATCAATGCTTTTACAGGTATCAGTCGCATATCCGTACGTCGTTCAATTCCTGCCTTGAACAGGGTCTTTATGGCTGGGAAGTGACGGACTTTAAATGCACGCTTGTCGGCGGTGAGCATCATACGATACATACGCATCCGCTTGATTTCTTCGTCTGCACACCGATGGCTTTTATGAACGGGCTTTCGGAAATCGGTTCAACAATCCTTGAACCGCTTCTTAAAATAAGAGTAACGGCACCCGAAGAACTTTCGGGAAAGATTTTTTCCGAGATAATCAAAATGGGCGGTGAATACGACACGCCCGTAATCCGTTCGGGAATTGCAACGCTTGAGGCGATTGTGCCCGTTGCAACTTCAATGAATTTTCCCGAACGACTTGCAACACTTTCTTCGGGTAAGGCTGTCCTTTCGCAGAACTTTTACGGTTACCGTGAGTGCCGTGACTCAGAAGAGCATATCAACCCAAGACGCGGTGTGAATCCGCTTGACCGTTCAAAATGGATTTTGTGGGCAAGGGGAGCTTATCAGTCAGAATGACAGGAGAGGTTTTATGAAAATTATCGGCAGTGATTACGACGGAACGCTGAACCACGGCGGAATAGATGAAGCGAAGCTTGCCGCAATTGAAAAATGGCGTAACGCAGGAAATATCTTTACGCTCGTCAGCGGAAGAGGCCCCGACGGTGTTCTTGAACTTTATGAAGAACAGAAATTCGGCTGTGATTATCTTATCGCGAACAACGGTGCGGTAATCCTTAAGCCTGACGGTACGGAAGTTTACTGTGCAAAGTGCGACCCGAGCATTGCAAAGCCTCTGGTGAAGCACCTTTTCGAAAACGGATGCGAATTTGCTCACGTGCAGACTTCGTTTTACTGCAGAGTTTTTGCAGACGAAAAGAACTGCACAAAAGAGGGCGAATATACCCTTGAAACAATGCCCGATGTCCCGTATTTTTCACAGATTAATACTCAGCTTCCGACCTTTGAGGAGTCGGCAAAGGTGACGGCTTCGGTCAATGAAGCTTTTGGCAACGAGCTGAATCCTTTGCAGAACGGCGAGTGCCTTGACATCGTGCGAAAAGACATCGACAAGGCAAAGGGCTTATATAAACTTGCAGAAATTCTTTCGGCAAAAAAAGAAGATATCATCGCCGTCGGCGACAATATCAACGATACGCATATGATTGCGGAATTCCGTTCGTATGCGATGGAAAATGCAGTCGATTCAATCAAAGAGCTTGCGGATTTTATAACGCCGAGCGTAACGAAGCTTATTGAAAAGGAATTGGCAGAGTAATACAAAAAGAAAACACTTGTAAAAGCATTCAGACTTTTACAAGTGTTATTTTAATTTTTATCCGTTTAAAATCGGAAGTCCGTTTTCGTCCCAACGGACGGTTCTTTTTCTTGCACTTCTGCAGGGGTCATAGAGCGAATCTTCGTGTGAATATCCGCACTTGCCGTTAAAGCACTTTTTGTCGCGTGAATGGTAAACGAAAACCCAGTTGCCGTATTCGTCCTTAACAAAGCAGTTGTGTCCCGGACCGTATTCTTCATAAAGGTCATCGGAGGTCAGTAACGGATAATCAAGCTTTGTCCAGTTTGACATATCAAGAAGGTCTGCTCCCTCGTCCGCATACATCATTCCGATGCAGTATTCGGGGCCCGTTGCCGATGCGGAAAAAGCAAGGTAAACCTTTCCGTTTTCAATCATAACCGCAGGACCTTCGTTGACGGGGATACGCACCTTTTCCCAATCGTATTCGGGCTTTGTAAGAAGCACGGCAGGGGAGGTCGTTTTCCAAGGTTTTTTCGGGTCAACCGTTGCGATGTAAACGTTAGAGTTGCCGTCCGTCTGTGCCCATGCGACGTAGGACTTTCCGCCCGATTCAAAATAAGTCATATCAAGCGAAAACCAGCGGAAGGAAAATTCGTCACCCTCGCAAGCCTGAAAACGTCCCTTATCAACCCAACTGTCATTGTACGGGTCGTCGCCCTCGCACGCGATGACGTGACAGCGGATATCCCACACATTATCTGCGCTGTCACTTGCGGCAAAGTAAACGTACCATTTACCGTCAATTTCGTGAATTTCGGGTGCCCAGATGTAACGGTGAGCTGACGGTGTATCTTTCTCGTCCCAGATAACCTTTTCCTCGGCATCCTTAAGCCCTTCAACCGTCCGCGACCTGCGAAGAATAATTCTGTCATAACCCTCGCTGTCTGCACCGCCGTACATCGGGTACGATGCCGTGAAATAATACCAACCGTCGCTGCCCTTGGTTATATACGGGTCAGCTCTGTTTTCAATTAAAATTTCAGTTTTTTTTTACCAAACAAACCGCCATCTTCTTTCAGGTTCTGAATATCTCTTACGAGGTAGTCGATTTTTGTGTAAACCCAGCCGATAACTTCTACAACTTTGTAAAGAATTCTCTTGAGCACGTTGCCAAAAGATTTTTCATTGTGTTCTTCCGTGCGCTTGATTGTGACGGTGTCAAGAAGTTCGCTGTTGTCGCCGCGGAAGGTTTCAAGCTTCATTGTGTTTTCTTCAAACTCAAGTGTTGTATACGTTGTAACATCGTTTTCAAGGAAGCTGTAAGCAAGGTGGTCTGCCTCGTAGCTTTCGTTTGTCGGTCTGCCACAGTTTGAGTTTGAATTGAGGTAAAGAACACCCTTCGGGTTTGTGAATGTGCCGCCGCTTGGTGCTTCCTCAACGACTCTGCTGTTATTCATAAAGTGTGAACGTCCTTGCGAATGGGTGTGACCCGTAACAACAAGGTCAAGGTCGTAGCTTTCGAAAATCGGAGCAAAGATAGTCTTGAGAAGGATCTCCGTTTCCATATCGCCGATGCTGTCGCCTGCACCGTAGATTCCGTGGTGAACAACGCCGATTCGCCATTTTGCGTCGGGATTGAGCTTTACCGCCTCTTTTGTAAAAGCTCTGTGGTCAGGTGCGTTACCTGAAGTTGAGTCATAGAACAAATAAAGCACATCGCCGTAGCGGAACCAGAAATCACGGTCAAGCATCCTGAAGTTTCTGCCGTAATATTCGTTGGGCATATTTGTGTAATATTCGTAAGTCATACCTTTTTTGTCGTGGTTGCCGATTGCAAGACCCATCGGAAGCGAACGAAGTGTTTCGGGCATAAGAAGTGTCTGCCACTCTGCCGCAGTTTCGCCCGTTGATGTGTTGTCGCCCGGGGAAACGAGGTATGCGATATCGGGATTTTTTTCAACAGCTTCTGCAAGAAGACTGTTCCAGCGGTAGCCGTCAGTTTTCTGCTCTATACCACCGTCGTAGAAGCTTTCCGTAATCTGGATGTCGCCGACAATCATCGCCTTGTGGTTGCCGAAAGATTTTGTTTCGTATACTTTCGTGTCGCTCCAGCTTCCGCCTTCGTTCCACTGATAGTAATACCTTGTCTTTTCTTCAAGACCCGTAACCGTTACACGGCAGACGAGCTGAAGATTGTTTTCTGCAGGAGTTGTTTCTCCCTCGAAAATTTTCGAGTCGGACATATCCGCATTTTTCGAAACCTTAACCTGAGCTTTTGCAGTTGCTTTGTCTGCGTGCCAGCAAAGGTTTACCTGAGTTTCGTCAGCACCGACGTTGAGGGTCGGAAGTGTGTTTTCAGTGACGAGAGAATTGTAGAGGGTCTCCCATTCAATTTCTGTGAGCTTGTTTGAATTTTCTGTCGCTTGTGATATCGCTCCCAATTGCATAAACATCAGCATACTCATAAAAACAGCTAAAAACTTTTTCATGATTTCCTCCGTAAAATTTTCATAATAATATATTTTACCACTTTGTTTCTGAAAAGTCAAAGCAAACAAACAAGACTGTGAAACTCACAGTCTTGTTTCTATATCTTCAATTGTCGGCAAAGAGGGGATTGCACCGTGATGCTCAACGCAGAAGCTTGCCGCCGCATTTGCAAAACGCGCAAAGTCTTTCAATTCGCTTATTGTAAGTTCTTCGGGATTCTTACCCGACTGTGCGATTTTTAAAAGGAATGCGCCCCAGAATGAATCGCCCGCGCCAGTACAGTCAACTGCGCATACGCTGAAACCGTCAACCTTGGCACCGCCTTCCTTTGTGCATACAAAAGCGCCGTCCCTGCCGAGGGTTACGACGGCAATTTTTGCTCCGTTCAGGACGAGCTTTTTCGCCGCTTTTTCAAAATTGCTCTCGTTTGTCAGGAGCTCTGTTTCTTCGTCAGAGATTTTGACAAGATCAGCAAACTCAAGCGCATTGCGTATATTAAGAATTGCATCGGATTCGTTTGCCCAAAGTGATGCTCTGTAATTCGGGTCGTAGGCAACGGTTATACCGTTTTCCTTTGCTGTCTTTGCGACAAAAAGCGTTGCGCTTCGTGACGGTTCATCCGTCAGCGAAACCGAGCCGAAATGAAAAATTCTACTTTCTTTGATTTTTTCAACGGGGATGTCGTCAATGCAGAGCATTTTGTCCGCGCCGTGCTTCCTTGCAAAAGAAAATTCTCTTTCGCCGTCGGAGTTGACATCAACGAATGCAAGTGTTGTGAAAAAATCCTTATCGAAAACAAGTGAATCGCAGTTGACTTTGTTTTCCTTAAGTGTGTCTGCAAGGAATCTGCCGTGCATATCATCACCGACCTTGCCGATGAAGGCAGACTTTCCGCCAAGCCGTGCAACGGCAACGGCAACGTTTGCAGGCGCACCACCCGGATTCTGTGCAAAAAGCCGCTGTCCCTGTTCGTTTTTTCCGCAAGAGGTGAAGTCAATAAGAAGCTCACCAAGAGTTATAATATCCGTCATATTTTCCCTCATATCAAACGGCACCCACCCGTCTGCGGAGTGAGTGCCTGATTTTTTAGTTGCCGAAGAACTGTTCCCAATAGCTGTTGGGAATCTGATCCTGGTTTGTTGTCGGGCTTGTTGTGCCCTTGTCTTCAACGAGTTCAACTGTTACGTCAAATTCGGAAATGGAGTAATCATCTGCAATACGGCAGATTGTGAGAGTAAGCTTGTCGCCGACCTTTCCGTTTTCAATCTTATCAAGAAGCACATCAGGAGTGTCGAGGTCTTTGCCGTCAACAGCGATAATAAGGTCATATACCTCAACCTTTGTTGCGGCAAGTGAGCTGTCGGGGCTGATATCGCGGATGATAAGCGAGCCGGCAGGAAGGTCCTTCATCTTGATAATCATTGCATACTGCTGATACTGCATTGCGGTGTTGTATGAAATACCGAGCTTCGGTCTGTTTGTAACAATGCCGTTTGCGACAAGGTCGTCAATAATCGGTTTTGCGTCGCTGATGGGAATAGCAAATGCCATTCCTTCGTAGCCTTCGCTTACGATTTTTGAAGAGTTTATGCCGATAACCTGGCCGAATTCGTTAAGGAGAGCACCGCCCGAGTTACCTGAGTTGATAGGAGTTGAATGCTGGATACATTTCATTTCGTATCCGCTTTCGCTGCTTATCGGACGGTCGATTGAAGAAACCATTCCGTCTGTGAATGAGCCGAAGAATTCCATACCGCCCGGGTTACCGATTGCGTAAACCTTCTGACCCTTTTTAAGCGAAGATGAATCGCCGAACTGTGCAAGCGGAAGACCCGTTGCCTTAATTTTGATAACGCCGATGTCTGTTTTTTCGTCACAGCCGACCATAATTCCGTCGTAGGTATTTCCCTCGGAATCCTGTACGGTGATTGTATACTTGCTGTCCTTTGCGGCTTTGATAACGTGAGCGCAGGTGAGAATGTATGTGTAAGTGTTTGTTTTGTCAACACTCATAAGGATTCCCGAGCCTTCGCCGACGAGTGAGTCGCTTGTGCCTGTGAGGAAGGACTGTGTCTTGCCGTAAATCATAATACCGACGTTGATTTTTTCTGCATTTTCTGCAATCTGAATTGTTGCAAGGCTTTCCGAATCCTTTGAGGGTGTCGGGGATTCCATAATTGTAATTTCTGTGCCTTCGCCCTTTGGCGGATTTGCCTCAGCTTTCCCGTCATTACCGCCGAGTCCTATGAAGAGGCACAATCCGAGTGCAACAAGAGCAAGAGAAACTGCAACTACAATGAAAGCGACAAAGCCTTTGTTCTTTTTCTTTGACGGTTTTTTCGGTTCCTCTGCAGGAGCACTGCTCTGGAACTGAGAATAAAAAGTGCTCGGGTCGTTGCTGAAATTACCCTGCGCTGAAGATTGCGCAAAGTAAGGGTTTTCAACACGAGGAGTATCTGTGTAAGAAGTCTGCTGAGGAGCTTCCTCGGGCTGAGGCTGCTGTGCAGGCTCGTTTATCGGTTCGTATGACGGTGTAGGTTCGTTTACAGGGTCATATGTCGGAGTTGGTTCATTATTCGGAATGAAGTCGTTACCGTTTTCGTTCATGGTAATTCATCCTGCCTCTCTTGGGAGTTTAATTTTGATTTGGTATCCAGAAAGCAAATTCGGTGTATTCGCCGACCTTGCTGTCTACTCTGATTTCGCCGCTGTGAAGCTCGATTATGCTTTTGACAAGGAAGAGTCCGAGTCCTGCACCCTTTACGTC
>JAZSID010000120.1:0-21435 GCA_045533625.1 Acutalibacteraceae bacterium
TAATCGGCAGAAGAGGCGAAACTCTTGATGCTATCCAGTATCTTACAAGACTTGTTATAAACAAGGGTAACGACGGTTATAAGAGAGTTTCAATCAATGCAGGTAACTACAGAGAAAAGAGAGAGGAAACTCTCCGTGAGCTTGCAAAGAAAAATGCGGCAAGAGTTAAAAAGTACGGACGTAACGTTTCACTTGATCCGATGAACCCGTACGAAAGACGAATTATTCATACAACAATACAGGAAATTGAGGGTGTTGATTCGCATTCAGTTGGTTCTGAAAGCGACAGAAGAGTTGTGATCACTCTTGCGGAAGGATTTACTGCTACAAATCCCGGCCAGCGAGGCGGACGCAGAAATGATTACAGAAGCAGAAACACTGCTAAATCTTCAGTTGCATCTCAGCCGACACGTGCTCCGCGTTCAGATTCCGCAGGTACAAATCTTTACGGTAAGATTGAGCCTAAAAACTAAGAGGAATATTTTTGAATCTGAAGCGAACAATAGATTAAATTGTTCGCTTCTGGACTTTTAAAGCATACTTTCACACTTTACATCGTTGAATGGAGTGATATGGTAAGATGGATAAAGATAAGATGACAAACGATGAATTGAACGATCTCTATGATTTCAACAAGAAGTATGAACATTATCTTTCAAACGAAGATGAAGAAGTTAAATCTTATGAAGAACCTTCTAATAATATAGAAGTTGATTTTGCGGACAGTAATGATGAATATGTAGATATCTCTTCATATTCAGAAGGTAATGCCGACTTCTATATGCATCCACGTGTCGGCGACGAAGTTGAGAATAATTCCGGTTTTGTAACAGCTGAAAATAATATGGAAGTCAAGAGTAAAAAGAATAAAAAGGGTAATTTTTTCACACGAAATAAGAAGAAAAACCTTAAGATAATAGCTTTGTCGCTTGTAATTGTAATTCTGTTAGGCTGCGGTGGCGGACTCGGATATTTTTATTTATATTATTTTTCCGAGGGAAGCTACGGTGACAGCGGACTTGACTTTAATGATCCGTTTACCGAGCAGGTCATTTATGAAGAAGATCATAACTGGCAGGCGATGGGTGATGTTGATGCCAATTCTCTTAACGGTTTCCTTTATTCGTGGGCGAATAACGGTGGCGAAAAGATGTTTAGTAAGAATGTTATAAACGTTCTTCTTTGCGGTGTTGACAGTGAAACAGGTAAAGCTGATTCAGGTCGCTCTGATATCATGATGTTGGTTTCAATCAACAAGAAAACTGAAACTATCACGCTTGTTTCGCTTTTGCGTGACAGTTGGACATATATGTCTTTGCCGAGAGCAGACGGCACTTATTACGATTATTATTTCAAGCTTAATTCTGTTTATATTTACGGTGGTCCTACTACGCTCCTGAACACTATAGAGAATAACTTTAAAATTGAAATCGATCAGTTTATTGCCGTTGATTTCAAATCATTCCCGAAACTTATTGATGCTTTGGGCGGAGTTACTGTTGAAGTTCAGGACTATGAATCAAAGTATATCAGACGTACGTCTTCCCATAAAAACTTCCCTTCAGGCGAAGCTACTCTTAACGGTTCTCAGGCTCTTATTTACAGCCGAATCCGTAAATGTGATGCTGACAGTGATATCAGCAGGACAAGAAGACAGCGTTCGGTAATCAAGGGTCTTCTTGACAGTGCTAAGGCTGCGACAAACGGACAGCTTCTTAATGCATTCAAGCAGGTTTCTCCGTTCCTCAGGACAGGCTATACACAGTCGGAAGTTGCATCGTTGATCGCTCAGGCGTATTCAAACGGTTGGATGGATTACAAGCTTGTTGAAATTGTTTTGCCGGCTGAAGACTATGTTGACAGAGTTTCGACAAAAATTGACGGTCACTGGGCATGGGTTGCTGATTATGCGGCTTGTGCACAGAAGTTGCAGAAGGCACTTTACGGTGAAACGAACATTATTCTTTCACAGGATAGAAATAGTGTTCTTGATCTTGTGACTAACAACCGCAGACCGAGCAGCTCAAACAATTCGGGAACGGGCAACAGCACAGGTAATGACTCTGATTATAATAACGGCAACGGTTCATCAGGTGATTCAAATTCAGCAACCGGTAGTGATTATGATACGACCGGAAATTCCGGTACGCAGAATGATAATTCCGGCACAACAGAATCTACGACATCCAATAGATTTCCGAATATAAGCGATTTAATACCTTCAATTCCGACACGTCCTACAGCAGGTAATACAGAACCGGAAGTGTCGGACAATAATCCGGATAATGAAACACCATCCGGTGAAGAAACCGAATAATTGCGTAATAAAGCTCTCTGCCAAGCGGAGAGCTTTAAAATTTATACTTGTTTTATTGATGAGATTGTTGTAAAATTAAACTATTAAAATTTCGGAGATTATTATGACTGTATTGAATGTTCAGAATTTATCCTTTTCCTTCGGTGAAAGGGAGTTGTTTTCTAAAGTTAATTTTGACATCAATGATAAAGAAAAGGTTGGGTTTATCGGAGCTAACGGTGTCGGTAAAACTACTTTGTTTCATCTTATCAGGGGTGAATATGAACCTGATGAAGGTGCTGTAATTAAATCAAAAGATGTGAAAATCGGTTATATGGAGCAGCACACCTGTTCAGAGAAAGGCCGTACACTTATTGACGAGATTTTAAGTGTGTTTGACTATCTTTCGGAAATGGAAGCTGAACTTGAAAGTGTAAATTACAAGCTAGTAAACGGAATCGGAAATGCAGATGAAAATATAAAGCTCCAGGATGAACTCACTCTGCAATTTCAGAATGAAGGCGGCTTGACTTATAAGAACCGTGCCCGCAGTGCACTGACGGGTCTTGGGTTTGATGAGTCGGATTTTTCGATGACCACAGATAAACTCAGCGGAGGACAGCGTTCAAAGATTGCACTTGCAAAGCTGCTTCTTTCAAAAAGCAATCTTCTTTTACTTGATGAGCCGACAAATCATCTTGATATAAAATCTGTTGAGTGGCTTGAATCTTTTTTGAAGAATTATACGGGTGCGGTTTTTGTTATATCCCACGACAGATATTTCCTTGATAAAATTACTGATAAAACAGTTGAGCTTGAAGGCAATAAAGTCAGATGTTATAAGGGAAATTATTCGGAATTTATTAAAAAGAAAAAAGCTGAGCAAAAGGCAATTGAAGAAAAATATGAGTGCGATATTAAAGAAATTGAACGCCTTGAGGGGATTGTTGCTCAGCAAAGACAATGGAACCGCGAGAAAAACATAAAAACAGCAGAAAGTAAATTAAAACAGATTGAGCGAATCAAGGAACAGTTAGTCATTCCGGACAGTAAGGTCGAACGCATACGGGTTTCTTTTGAACCGAAATATGTCAGCGGAAATGATGTAATAATTGCAAACGGTTTGTGCAAATCTTTCGGTAACAAGTGTATATTCAGAAACATTGATCTGCACATCACTCGAGGCGAAAAGGTATTTTTACTCGGTGATAACGGTTGCGGTAAGACAACACTCCTGAAAACACTGATGGGCGAGTATAAGCCTGATGAAGGCAAGTTCATCTTTGGTGAAAATGTGTCAAAGGGCTATTTCGATCAGGTTCAGGCAAAGCTTGACCTTAATAAAACTGCAATTGAAGAAATATGGTCAGCTTATCCGCAGATGATGCAGACAGCGATAAGAAACGCTCTTGCGGCATTTTTATTCAAAGGTGACGATGTTTTTAAATTAATGCGCGAGTTAAGCGGTGGCGAGAGAGCGAGAATTGCTTTACTGAAATTGATGCTCGGAGGGTTCAATCTTTTACTGCTTGACGAACATACAAATCATCTCGATGCTTTTTCAAGAGAAGAGCTTGAAAATACACTGCTTGATTACAGCGGAACAATGCTTATTGTTTCGCACGACAGATATTTTATCAACAAGCTCAGCTCACGAATTCTTGAGATGAATGAAAAGGGCATAACGGAGTATCTCGGTAATTATGATTATTACCTTGAAAGAAAGTCTGCTTCAGTTGAAAGCGTTGTTGTAAAAGATAAGCCTGCAGTTAAGGTTAATGACTATAAATTAAAAAAAGAGATTGCTGCTGAGCAAAGAAAGCTTAAATCACAGCTGTCAAAAACTGAAGATGCAATATCTCAACTTGAAGTAGAGATTGCAGAAATTGAAGATATACTCAATTCTTCTGAAGTTCAGAGTGATTATGAAAAGCTTATTGAGTTTACTGAAAAGCTCAAAGAAAAAAATGAAGAGCTTGACGAAAAATATCTTCTCTGGGAAGAATTACAAGAAAAAATTATTGATTGATTATTGGAGGTATCATTATGAAACTTGGTATTACGTTATTTAATTTTCACAGCATTATTGACACTTTCGAAGACCTTGACAATGTTCTTTCAAAACTTTCGGAAATGGGAGTTGAGGTTGTTCAGGTTTCAGGAATAGGCAAATTGGATAACTATAAAGTAGCTGAATATTGTAAAAAATATAGTATGGAAGTTTGCCTTACGCACGTTCCGATGGACAGAATTCTTAATGATACCGATGCGTTGATTGATGAACACAAAGCTCTCGGATGTAAAAATATAGGTCTCGGTTGGAGTCCCGAGGAATACCGTTCGGTCGAAGGAATGAAAAAATATGTTGCTGATTTTACACCTGCTGCACAGAAAATCAAAGATGCAGGTTTTCAGTATGCTTATCACAACCACCATTTTGAATTGGAACGATATGGCGGCAGAACACAGCTTGATATTATGATCGAGGACACAGATCCTGATTTATTCAACTTTATTCTTGATACACACTGGCTTCAGACGGGTGGAGTTTATCCTCCGGATTACATAAGAAAAGTCAAGGGCAGGATGAAGGTTTGTCATTTCAAGGACTATAAAATTGAAAACAATGAAAGGAAGTTTGCTGAAATCGGAACAGGCAATCTCAATCTGGATGAATGCTACAGAGCATGTGTTGAAAGTGGTGTTGAGTACATAATAATTGAACAGGACAGCTGTGATATTGATTTGTTCGAATCAGCAAAAATCAGCTTTGAAAACCTGAAAAAAATCGCTGCCCGAAATTCCTGAAAGGTCTTGACAAAAGGGAAATATTATGATAATATTTTTCAAAATATTCAAAGACTGTGACGAAGAGTGCTCATTGTAGTTTGTTTCAGAGAGTCGGTGGTTGGTGCAAGCCGACAGATAATTACCTTGAGTCTGTAGCTTCTGAGTCGGAGGGAAGAAAGCGAAACGTTAGTAGAACCCTCTCGTATTGCTGCGTAAAAGCATAGGACTTATCAGAGTCTGAAGGGGCACTTTAATGTGCAATTTGAGTGGTACCGCGGGTTATATTACTCGTCTCAAAGTAAAAATCTTTGGGACGGGTTTTTTTATGTCCCTGAGGAAAGGTGATTTTATGGCTAAGGAAATTACAGGACTTGATTTTCGTATCAACGAAATGGCGAACAGAATTAAGGAGCTTCGTGAAATCGTTGGTTTTACACCTGCTGAGATGGCAGAAAAAACAGGTGTAAGTATTGAAGAATACATCGAATGTGAACGCGGCAATGTTGACCTTAACTTTGCATTTCTTTACAGATGTGCTATGGCTTTCAATGTTGACGTAACTGATATCATTGAAGGTAAGAGCCCGAAACTTGCAACATATACAGTTACAAGACGCGGTGAAGGTCAGAAGGTAAGTTCAGCGCACGGTATGGAATACTACAACCTTGCATCTTCTTTTAAAAATAAGATTTGTGAGCCGTTGTTTGTTAAGTGCGATCCTGCACCTGATGCAACCGATATCGCTCTTACAACACATGAAGGACAGGAACTCAACATCGTTCTCAGCGGTTCTATTAAATTCCAGATCGGTAAGCATATTGAAATCCTCAATGCAGGCGATACGGTTTATTTTGACAGTTCAACACCTCACGGTATGATTTCTGCAAGCTCGGAGCCGTCATATTTCTATGCTATTCCGTTAAACTCATCAGGTGACGTTGTTTCACATGATACAAAGATTGATGATGAATCACCGAAAAGAACAGGAACAGGCAAAAGAATTTATCATAACTTCATTCATCCGAAAGAGGATGAATCAGGTGCACTTCTTTCGTTGAGATATGAAAATGAAGAGAAGTTCAACTTTGCGTTTGATATCGTTGACGGTCTGGGTAAGAAGTGTCCCGATAAGACAGCTATGCTTCACGTTGATGTGAACAAGAATGAACGCCGTTTCACTTTCCGTGAAATGATGGAATATTCTTCACAGACAGCTAACTATTTCAAGTCACTCGGAATTAAGAAGGGCGACAAGGTAATGCTCATCCTTAAGAGACATTATCAGTTCTGGTTCTCTCTCATTGCTCTTCATAAGCTTGGTGCTGTTGCAATTCCTGCAACGTACCTTCTTCAGGAGCATGACCTTGAATACAGATTCAACGCAGCTGAGGTTAGTGCAATTGTATGTACTTCAGACGGAGATACGGCGCGTCAGGTTGAACTTGCAATTGAAAAGGCACCGTCGGTCAAGACAAAGATTATCGTTGGTGAATCACGCGACGGCTGGCATAATTTCAATGATGAATATAAACTTTTCAACAATGTTTTTGAAAGAACTGAAGATTCAGCTTGCGGCAGTGATGAAATGCTTATGTTCTTCACATCAGGCACAACAGGCTATCTGAAAATCGCAACACATAACTATAAGTATCCTTTAGGTCATTTTGTTACTGCTAACTATTGGCACTGCGTAAACCCTGACGGACTCCATCTTACAATTTCAGATACAGGCTGGGCAAAGGCTCTCTGGGGTAAGCTTTACGGTCAGTGGCTTTGCGAGGGCGGAATATTTGTTTATGACTTTGACCGATTCAATGCTGCAGATATTCTTCCGATGTTCAGAAAGTACAATATTACAACATTCTGTGCACCGCCGACAATGTACCGTATGATGATCAAGGAAGATCTTACAAAGTACGATCTCAGCTCAGTTGAGCACGCAACAATCGCAGGTGAGGCACTTAACCCTGAAGTGTTCCGTCAGCTCAATAAGCTTACGGGTCTTAAGGTTATGGAAGGCTTCGGTCAGAGTGAAACAACTCTTGTTATCGGCAATCTCTTCGGCTCAGACCATCGCCTCGGCTCAATGGGTAAACCTGTTCCGTCATTTGATGTTGACCTTGTTGATGCTGAAGGTAACAGTGTTGCAGTCGGTGAAGAAGGCGAAATCGTTATCAGAACAGGTGACACAATTCCTTGCGGTTTGTTCAAGGGTTACTACGGTTCAGAAGAAAAGACAACCGAGTGTTGGTATGACGGACTTTATCATACAGGTGACGTTGCGTGGCGTGATGAGGACGGTTTCTATTGGTATGTCGGCAGAATCGATGATGTTATCAAGTCTTCAGGCTACCGTATCGGACCGTTTGAAATCGAAAACGTTATTATGGAGCTTCCTTATGTTCTTGAATGCGGTGTTTCAGCTGCTCCCGATGAAGTAAGAGGTCAGGTAGTTAAGGCAAGTATCGTTCTTACTAAGGGTACTGAGCCTACTGAAGAACTCAAAAAGGAAATTCAGAAATATGTTAAAGAGCACACAGCTCCTTATAAATATCCGAGAATTGTTGTCTTCAAGGATGAACTCCCGAAAACAACAAGCGGAAAGATTATCAGAAATAAGCTTTAATACTGAAAACGCAGGGTAACCCCCTGCGTTTTTTTGTGTCATAAATCTCGTCCTGATATCATATCAATTAACAAAACGATGTAAGGTGCGGTGCCTGCATCGCACCGTAACGGGAGGAATGTTTTATGATAGCAACAAAATCAGATATTTATCAGGATATCCGTACAAGGACAGGCGGAGATATTTACATCGGTGTAGTCGGTCCAGTAAGATCGGGTAAGTCTACTTTTATAAAGCGATTTATGGATACGCTCGTGATTCCTAATATCAGTGAGGATTTTAAACGCGAAAGAGCAAAGGATGAACTTCCGCAGTCGGCGTCGGGAAGAACAATTATGACAACTGAACCCAAATTCATTCCTGAAGAAGCTGTTGAGGTGAATTTACCTTCAAACGCACGATTCAATGTCCGTATGATAGACTGCGTAGGTTATATTGTGCCGAGCTCATTGGGTTATATAGAGAATAATCAGCCCAGAATGGTTAAAACGCCATGGTTTGATGAAGAGATTCCTTTTAATATGGCGGCTGAAATAGGAACTCAGAAGGTGATTAACGAACACTCTACAATCGGTCTTGTTGTTACAACAGACGGTTCGATTAGTGAAATACCGCGTGAAGAATATGCTGAAGCAGAAGAACGTGTAATTAATGAACTGAAAGAACTTGGTAAACCTTTCGTTGTGTTATTGAACAGCACGGAGCCATACAGTGAAAAAACGACACAGTTATCGCACGAACTTACCTCTAAATATAATGTACCTGTAATTGCCGCGGATTGTATTTCTCTTGAAGAAAGTATGATAAAAGAAATTCTTTCGAACGTTTTGTTTGAATTTCCTTTAAAAGAAGTAAGAATTGAGCTTCCGGGATGGGTTGCCGGTCTTGAGAACAAGCACTGGCTCAGAAGTGAAATATTTGATACTATTTCTTCAAAAGCGGAAGCGCTTGAACGGGTGAGGGATGTTACATGTTTTGCCGATAACCTTAATGAATGCAGATATATTGACAAGGTTGAAACGAAAGAAGTTTCTCTTGCAAACGGAAGTGCAACACTCTGTGCTGTAGTAGAGAATGAAATGTTCTATAAAATTCTTTCGGAAAAAACGGGTCTGGATGTTAACTCTCAGGAAGAGTTAATGGCATCTTTGACAGAACTTGCTCAAACTAAAAAAACCTACGACAGAATCAAGGATGCACTTGATGAAGTTGAAGCTACAGGTTACGGTATTGTTATGCCGACAATGGATGAATTAAGCCTTGAGGAACCGGAAATTATGCGTCAGGGCGGTAAATACGGAGTACGTCTTAAGGCGAGCGCACCGTCTATTCATATGATGAAGGCTACAATCAATACAGAGGTTGCACCTCTTGTGGGCAGTGAATCGCAGTCAGAGGATCTGGTTATGTATCTTCTGAAAGAGTTTGAAGAAAATCCGACTAAGATCTGGCAATCCAACATTTTCGGAAAATCATTACATGAACTCGTAAATGAAGGCCTTCACAATAAACTTTTCAGGATGCCCGGCGATGCAAGAATGAAAATTCAGGAAACACTTGAAAAGGTGATTAACGAAGGTTGCAGCGGATTGATTTGTATTATACTCTAAAAAGTAAAAGAGGAGCTGAAAACAGCTCCTCAGTATTATTTATTAACAACATTTACGGGATTACCGTCAAGATATGACTTCAGGTTATCTAACACAACTCCTACAAGCCTTTCTCTAGTTTCATAACCTGCCCAAGCAATGTGTGGGGTTATAAAACAGTTTTTGCATGAGAGAAGGGGATTGTCAGCTTTAGGCGGTTCGGTTGAAAGAACGTCAACACCTGCTCCTGCAATATGTCCTGAATTTAGTGCATCTGCAAGAGCTTGCTCATCAATTGATGGGCCTCTTGATGTGTTTATAATTATTGCACTTTTTTTCATTTTTGAAATGAAGTCTTTGTTGATTATTTTTGTGGTTTCGGGAGTCAACGGACAGTGAAGTGAAACGATATCTGATTTTTCAGCCAATTCATCCAAAGTTACAAAACGGAAGTTTTTGAAATTCGGCTGAGGTTTCTTGCTCGGAACATAACAGAGAATATTCATTGAAAAAGCATCAGCGATTTTTGCGACCTCTGAGCCGATTTTACCATATCCGATAAGACCGATTGTTTTGTTATTTAGTTCTAACAGGGGCGTTTTCTGAAAACAGAAATCTCTGCAGTTTGTCCATTCGCCGTTATGAACAGCTTCGCTGTGTACACTTACCTGATTATACATTTCAAGAATAAGTGCGAATGTTAATTGTGCTACTGCTGCGGTTGAGTAGGTCGGTACATTACAGACTGTAACGCCGTTAGCTTTTGCTGCTTCAATATCAATTACATTGAAACCTGTGCTTAGTAAGCCGATATATCTGAGATTAGGAAGTTGATCCAGTGTTTCTTTTGTGAATATGACTTTGTTATCAATAATTATTTCTGCATCCTTACATCTTTCGATGATTAGCTCAGCCGGAGTATAATCATATGCTGTAACTTCACCGAATTCGCTGAACTTTTCCCAGGAAAGATCGCCGGGGTTTGTTGTGTAACCGTCTAAAATAACAATTTTCATTTTTTTACCTCCATAGTTACTGCTATGATTATACTATGTTATTTTTGATTTGTGAAGTGAAAATTTATATTTGTTGTAAGTTATAGTTAAATTTTCTTGACTTTAGATTGATATAATGATAAAATTTTCACATAAATGGGGTGATAAGATGAGTCCTTTTCTTGTTTACAAAGAAATTAAAAAAGCAACGCAGAATGATGAACGCATCACAATCGACGAGCTTAGCAGACGTTGCAAAGAGAGAATCCGCCACAGGTACGTTGTAATGTCAAAGCAAATGTTTCAGTGTGAACAATGCGGAGGATTTCCACGTCATTGGGTGAAAGGGCTTAAGCTTCACAGTTGGTTTACGTTGTGGTTTTATAAACCGCCCAAGCAGACAGATTTTACTTTTATTTCTGCTAATCCTGCAGAGCTTGAAGTGCCTGTGGATTTAACTGAATACCTTAATGAAAAAACAAAATAAATTACAATTTGATCGGAGGATAAATTATGTCAGAAGTAAAAAAAGACTGGTACAAAGAGCTGGTTGTTTACCAGATATGGCCGCGTAGTTTTTGTGACAGCGACGGTGACGGAATAGGTGACCTTAAGGGTATTTATTCTAAACTTGATTATCTTAAGGATCTCGGTGTCAATGCAATCTGGTTCTCGCCTTTGTATCCGACTCCTAACGCAGACTACGGTTATGATATCGCTGATTACAGAAATATTAACCCGGAATACGGTACCCTTGATGATTTCAAGATGGTGCTTGAAGGTGCACATGAGCGTGGTATGAAGGTTATTATGGACCTTGTTGTTAACCACACATCAGACGAGCACGAATGGTTTAAAGAGAGCCTTAAGGGCGAAGATAATCCGTATCACGATTATTATTTCTGGCGTAAGGGTAAGGATAAAAAACCGCCCAATAACTGGCTTTCTACTTTCGAAGGCGGAGCATGGGAATATAACGAAGATCTTGATAAATATTATCTTCATGTTTTTGCAAAGAAGCAGCCTGACCTTAATATGGACAACCCGAAGGTTCGTGAAGAGGTTAAGGATATTATGCGTTTCTGGCTTGATATGGGCGTTGACGGATTCCGTGAGGACGTAATTACATGGATCTCAAAAGCCGAAGGTTTGCCGAACGGTTTCCCGCTTCCTGCAGCAACAGGTATCGAACATTATAAGAAAGGTCCGCATCTTGATGAATATCTTAAAGAGTTCAGAGAAGATGTTATCAACAAATATGATTGCTTTGTTGTAGCCGAAGGTCCAATGATGACAACAAGCTTTGCTCTTCCCTATATTACAGAAGGACCGAACAAGACTCTTGACATGATGTTCCATTTCCAACATATGGAAGCTGACTGCATGGTAACTGACTGGGTCAAGGTTCCGTTCAGCCTCAAGAAGATGAAGGGTGCTTTCTCAAAATGGCAGTACAAGCTTCACAATAAGGGTTGGAACGCTCTTTATATCGAGAATCACGACCATCCGCGTATTATTAACCGTTACGGCAGTCTTGACTATCGTGTTGAAAGCGGTAAGATGCTTGCAGCTATGTATATGCTTCAGTGCGGTACGCCGTTTATTTATCAGGGTCAGGAAATCGGTATGACCAATGTCAACCTTACAAGACTTGATGAGTTCAAGGACGTTCTTACTTTTAATAATGTTAAACTCTTCAAGAAGCTTGGTTACAATGAGGAAAGATTTGTTGCTCACGCAAACAAGGTCAGCCGTGAAACTGCACGTTCACCCGTACAGTGGTCTGCTGAAGAAAACGCAGGTTTCACGACAGGTAAGCCCTGGTTTAATATCTGCGACAATTATAAGGAAGTTAACGTTGAAGCTGCAGAGAATGATCCGGATTCAATCCTTCACTTCTATCGTAAGCTCATTAAGTTCAAGAAAGAAAATCAGGTTGCAATTTACGGTAAATATAAGGAATATTATCCCAACAGCTCAAGTCTTTATGTTTACGAAAGAGTTCTTAATAATGAAAAGCTTCTTGTTATCTGTTCGTTCAAGGAGAATTCAGTTAAGTTCAAGGCACCTGCAGGTTATGATTTGTCTAAGGGTGAGCTGATTTTCAATAATTATAGTGATAATAAAATTGTAAACAACGGATTTGTAACAAAGCCGTATGAGGTTCGTGTTTACAAATTCTGATAGGTGTAGTCTAAAATGAAAAATGCAATTAAAGTAATTTGTTTCGTTCTTGCTGTTATTGTGATAGGTGTATCTTCGTGTTACATTTATTTCACTTGGGATATAGGCGAATTCGAGGTTTCTGACGGTTCTGAAAAGGGGACTGTAATCATTACCAATTATATCGGAAATGACGAGGATGTTGTTGTTCCGAAGAGTCTCAGAGGTAAGAAAGTTGTTTCAATTGATAATTCTGCATTCCAAGGAATCGACACTATAAAATCCGTAACTATCGGAGAAAATGTCAAGTCAGTCGGTACCAATGCGTTTCAGGATTGTGAAAACCTTCAGAAGGTGGATATGGGAGCATCGCTTGAAAGATTGGGTAATATGGCTTTTGCCAACTGCCCGAAATTAACGGAAGTAAAGTTTTCTCCCGTGCTGAAGGAATTAGGACATATGGTCTGGGGTAATATTGAAAACGAAATCAAAATTGACCTTAACGGTAATAAGAATTTTGTTTTTGATAACGGAATACTTTACAGTGCTGATTATACAGTTATTTATGAGTCATTGATATCGGCTGATTTGTCAGATTATGTCATTCCTGAAACTGTAATTGAATTACGTCCTTATGCATTCTATTTACAGAAGGAGCTTAAGGAAATCAAATTTAACTCAGGTATCACAACAATTCCCGAAGGATGTTTCATTCAGTGTTCGTCTCTGAAAGAACTTGTGCTTCCTGATTCTGTTACAAATATTGCAACGGTTGTACTTGCGGGCAGCGGAATTGATACCATTACGATTCCTGACAGTGTTGTCAAAATTGATGATTTTGCGTTCATTAAGGATGGCTCTGAGATTAACATTATTGACAAGATTCAGGGTAAAGATGATGAGAACACTTCTGAAAATGTCGATCCGGCAAATAATATTACTATTATTACAACCGAAGGCTCTTTTGCTTCAACGTTTGCAAGAAGACATAATTTCAATTTAAAATTAGTTGACAGTTTATAAAAAGTAAGACGGATTTCAAACGAAATCCGTCTTACTTTTTATTCAATTATATCAGCTGTCCAAGAGAAACTGAATTCTGAACCTACTGCAACGTTCTGTATAGCTCTTTTTTCTGAAATATCAGCTTTCTTGTCATAAGAATCATTGATTCCGTACCAAGGCTCAATACAAACATATTCAGCACCCGGTTTTGCCCAGATACCAAGGTAAGGTGCTTTGCCGAAGTTAAATTTAATTACTTCTTTTCTGACATCACTCTTAAGATAAAGCGTATCAGATTTCATACCTGAAAGCACGTGAGCGTCTTTGTCAAACACATCGGTTGTAATTTTGAAAATTTTCTCATTTTTAAGAGTGGGATAGTGAATTCCGTCAAGGATTGAATCAGGATTGATTTTCTCACATACAAGTGTTTCGTTTTCTTCAAATTCGAGGTAATCGCCGATTTTGCAATTGAATCCCGGATGAGCACCGATTGAAAAATAGATGGTTTTGTCGTCTTCGTTTCGTACAATATGGTTAACAGTAATGCTTTTTCCGCTGAGTCTGAACTCTATGTCGAGTACATATTTATAGGGGTATTGCTTAAGTGTTTCTTCATTCCACTTCTGTGTAAGGATTAAATATCCTTCACCGGATTCTTTGAGCTCAAAGTCACGCTTTCTTGCAATACCGTGCTTAGCCATTTCGTATTCTTTTCCGTCAACTCTGAATTTATTGTCAAGAATCTGTCCTACGATGGGGAAGAGGATAGGTGACTGACCGTACCAGACGTCGGGATTGCCTTGCCAAAGATATTCAATACCTGTTTCCTTTGATTTGAAAGACGATAATTCTGCACCGTATTTTTTTACTTCAATTGAAATAAACTCGTTTTCAGCTTTGAAAATCATAAAAAACACTCCTTAATTTTATTTTAAAATATTATAATCAATCTCTCAAAAAAAATCAATAAAGATATTGATATTTGTAGATAAAAATGTTATTATATACAATATATTGGGTTATTGTGAGTAAGTATATATTTTTATGATTTTTTTGCCGGGAGGTAAACTATGGCAACTAAAAAGAATACGGTAAAAAATAAAAAAACACCTCCGAAGAACAATAAAAATGGCAATTTTAAGGTTGCAGACAGAGGCAGAAATAAAAATTCAGCAGATAAGCAGACTAAAAAGAAGAGCTGGATTGAAGAAAACAGACAGAAAACAGCCATCATATTGGGCGGTATTGCTATCTTGTTCCTTGCTGCAACGCTTATTAAAGGTGAACATATCTGGTTAGGAATACATAACTTCATTTTCGGTATGTTCGGAATAACTTCGTTTGCCTGGCCGCTGATGTTGCTTTACGTAACAGTTGTAATTGCATCCGACCGTTCAATGATTTCAGCGAGGTCAAACATAATCGGTGCATCGCTGTTTGTACTTTTGTTGTCCGGTTTTGTTCACCTTGTTTCCGGTACTGCAGGAACGGAAGAAATCGGCGAACAGTTCAGGGTTGTTTGGGAAATGCGAGAGAAAATTACTCTTGCCAGCGGTGGTATTTCCGGTGTTATTTTCGGCGGTTTACCCAAACTCTTGTTTGGTAAAGCAGCAGCGATTATTGTTGTTATGGTTCTGATGCTTGTTGTATTTATGATTGTAACCGGTACAACGCTTCTCGGTATCTACGTGTTTATCAAAGATTCAGTAAATAAAGCCCGTGAAATCAAAGATAGGAGAATTCCTGAAGAAGTTCCTGCCGAAAAAGAAAACAGATTCACAAGAAAAGAAAAGAAGTTTGTTCCTGTGGATATGGGTCCTGAGTTTACCGATAACAACGAACCGATGTACATTGAAGAGCTTGTCGGTAATGCAAGAAAGAGAGATCTTGGACCTAACAGAAAAGATCCGAAACCTTTTATCGACATTTCAACGGGTGAAGTTGTTGAAAATAGTCCTGCACCGATTGATGAAATTATCAAAAAGGTTAACGATAAAAAGCCGTTAAGAAAAAATGAAGAATCAAAACGAGATAATCTCAAAGTCAAGGTAGTTAAAGAAGACAAGACTGCCGACACGCCGCAGGAAGAAAAAGATGATGTTGCTCCTGTATTTAAGGTTTATCAGAAACCCGGGGTTGACTGTCTTAATTATGCAAAAAACAGTTCATCAGGCAATTATGAAGATGAATTAAAACATAATGCTACCAAGCTTGTGGACACACTTAACAGCTTCGGTGTGGCAACTAAAATCGTTGATATCTGCAGAGGTCCGTCGGTAACACGATACGAGCTGCAGCCTGCACCCGGCGTTAAAATCAGTAAGATTACCGGTCTTGCGGACGACCTTGCGCTTGCTCTTGCATCTGCTGGAGTAAGAATTGAAGCACCGATTCCTAATAAATCTGCCGTCGGAATTGAAGTTCCTAATAAGAATAAATCAATGGTTTCTCTGCGTGAAATTATTGAAACTCCGATTTATAAGAACGCAAAAAGTAGGCTGAATGTTGCTTTGGGTAAGGATATTACCGGCAATGTAATTTGTGCAGATGTTGCTAAAATGCCTCACTTGCTTATTGCCGGTACAACAGGCTCAGGTAAGTCAGTCTGCCTTAATTCAATGATTGTCAGCATCTTGTTTAACGCAACTCCTGATGAAGTCAAGCTCGTTATGATTGACCCGAAGCAGGTTGAATTTACTGTTTACAACGGAATCCCGCACCTTCTTGTTCCTGTTGTTTCTGATCCGAGAAAGGCTGCAGGTGCTCTTGGTTGGGCTGTAACCGAAATGCTTCAGAGATACAAGATGTTTTCTGAAAAGAGCGTCAGAGATATCAAAGGATACAATAAGCTTGCTGAAACCGATAACACAATAACACCGATGCCGCATATCGTTATCTTTATTGATGAGCTTTCTGACCTTATGATGGCTGCTCCGAATGAGGTTGAAGATTCAATCTGCCGTCTTGCTCAGATGGCGCGTGCGGCAGGTATGCACCTTGTTGATGCTACTCAGCGACCGTCAGTAAACGTTATTACAGGTGTTATTAAAGCAAATATTCCGTCAAGAATTGCACTTTCTGTTTCTTCACAGATTGACTCAAGAACTATCCTTGACGCTGCAGGTGCCGAGAAATTGCTCGGTAACGGTGATATGCTCTTCAGCCCGGTAGGTATTTCAAAGCCTGTCCGTGTCCAGGGGTGTTTCCTCTCGGACGAAGAAGTTGAAACTGTTGTTAAGTTCATCAAGAGTCAGAGTGATGAGAAAAAATATGACGAAGACGTTATGCAGGAAATTGAAAGACAGGCTGCTATGGAAACTAACAAAAAGAGCTCTTCTGCTGCAGCATCCTCTGACAGTGATGATTCTTCAGGTGACGAGATGATGCCTAAGGCTATCGAAGTTGTTGTTGAAGCACAGATGGCATCAACTACATTGCTTCAGAGAAAGCTCAAGCTCGGATATGCCCGAGCAGCACGAATTGTTGATGAACTCGAACAAAGAGGAATCGTCGGTCCGTTCGAGGGAGCAAAACCGAGAAAGGTGCTCATTTCCAAACAGCAGTGGATGGAAATGAACGCTTTAGCGAATTCATCTGCCCCGATTGAAAATCCGATCGAGACTGATGAATATGATGATGAATAAAGAGGTATTCTGATGTTTTTACCCGTAACCGCAAAAGAAGTTAAAGAAAGAGGATGGGATCAGGTCGATTTTGTCTACGTGACAGGAGATGCCTATGTTGACCATCCCAGCTTCGGTGCGGCTATAATTACAAGAGTGCTCGAAGCCGAAGGATACAGAGTTGCTGTTCTTGCTCAGCCGAAATGGAATAATACTGAAGATTTTATGCGATTCGGCAGACCTAAACTCGGATTCCTTGTTTCGTCGGGAAATATTGATTCGATGGTTGCTCACTATACTGCGGCAAAAAAGCACAGAAGCCATGATGCTTATTCACCGGGTAAGCAGATGGGCCTTCGACCTGACAGGGCGGTTATTGTTTATTGTAATAAAATCCGCGAAGTATACGGAAATATCCCGATTATTATTGGCGGTCTTGAGGCTTCCCTCAGGCGTTTTGCTCATTATGATTATTGGGATGACAAAATCAGAAGAAGTATACTTTTTGATTCTCAGGCGGATCTTGTTTCGTACGGTATGGGAGAAAATCAGACTATTGAAATTTGCCGCCGTCTTTCCAACGGTGAGGATATTTCAACAATTACCGATGTACGCGGAACTTGCTACGCCTGTGATGTGACTGAAACTCCGTTAACGGGAAAAGAATGTCCTTCGTATGAAAATGTTGTTAAAAGTAAAAAAGAGTATGCTGTTTCCTGCAGGATACAGCAGGATGAACAGGATCACATAAGAGGCAAGCTTATCAAGCAACGTCACGGCAACAAAATGCTTGTACAGAATCCGCCGATGCCACCGCTTACACAGGAAGAAATGGATTGGGTTTACTCCCTTGACTATGAGCGTACGTATCATCCGTCTTATGAAGAATTGGGCGGAGTTCCTGCTATTGAGGAAGTCGAATTTTCAATCACTCACAACAGAGGATGCTTCGGTGCCTGCAATTTTTGTTCAATTGCTTTTCATCAGGGACGTTCAATTACAACAAGAAGTAAACAGTCCGTAATAAGGGAAGCAGAGCTTCTTACACAAAAGAAAAATTTCAAAGGATATATTCACGATGTTGGTGGTCCGACAGCTAATTTCAGGCGTTCAAGTTGCTTAAAACAGCTTGAAAACGGTTTATGCAAGGGTAAGAAATGTCTTGCACCTTCACCGTGTAAAGCACTTACTGTTGACCATAGTGAATATCTTGATATATTAAGAACTCTCCGCGAGTTACCGAAAGTAAAAAAGGTTTTTATCCGTTCAGGTATACGTTATGACTATATGCTTAAGGATAAAGATGATACTTTCTTTAAAGAGCTTGTAAAATATCATGTCAGCGGTCAGTTGAAGGTTGCTCCTGAGCATTGTTCGGCTGTTGTGCTTGATAAGATGGGAAAACCGCACATTGATGCCTATATTGAGTTTTCGAAGAAGTATTTTGAACTCAGTGACAGCGCAGGAAAAGAACAGTATCTTGTACCGTATCTTATGTCCTCGCATCCCGGATCCACTTTGAAGGAAGCTGTTGAATTAGCAGTTTTTCTTAAGAAAAGACATATCCGTCCTGAACAGGTGCAGGATTTTTACCCCACACCGGGAACGATTTCCACGTGTATGTTCTATACAGGACTGGATCCTTACACGATGAAAGAAGTGTATGTTGCTAAAACTCCGCACGATAAAGCGTTGCAAAGAGCGCTGTTGCAGTATTATGATCCAAAAAACAGAGCACTTGTTGAAGAAGCGCTTAGAAAGACAGGACGTGCTGATCTTATAGGTACATCTGAGAAGTGTCTTATTAAACCTATCTACAACAAAACTCCGCAAAAGAAAGGCGGTAAGAGATATGTTAAAAGGTAAAAAAGGTTTAAGAATAATATTTTCAATCCTTATTGCCGTTGTAGTTGCCGCTGTTGCGATGATTACGGAAAAGGCAAATGTTGAGCCTGTTGCAGACGGTGAGATGTTTGTGGATTTTGTTGATGTTGGTCAAGGTGACTGTACTTTGATAAGAACTGCAGATACGGTTATACTTGTTGATGCAGGAGAATCAGGTACAGCGGACACTGTTGTCAGTTACATCAAAGAAAAGGGAATTGAAAAGATTGATTGCTGTATTGCAACTCATCCGCACTCTGATCATATAGGAGCATTGTACAGGATTTTTGAAGAATTCAATGTTGATACGGTTCTTTTACCCGATATACCTGATGAAATTATTCCTACTACGTCGACATACGAAAAGTTTCTTGACGGTCTGGAAAATGTTAAAAATATAGTTCCGACAGGTGCAGGAGATAACTTCAAATTTGGAAGTCTGAGTATTGATGTACTTGGTCCTGTTAAGGAATATGATGATCTTAATTATATGTCGGTAGTTTCAAAGGTTAGCTTTGGAAATACTTCAATTATGCTGACGGGTGATACCGAAACACCGGCTGAAACAGATATGCTTAAGAAAAAGACTGTTGATTATTCAGCTGATATTCTGAAAGTCGGACATCACGGAAGCAAAACATCAACAAGTGAAGAATGGCTCAAGGCTGTTAATCCGCAGTTTGCGGTTATATCCTGCGGTCTTGATAACGATTACGGCCATCCGCATAAAAACATTGTAAACAGGCTTGAAAAATTTGGTGTTGAATATTACCGTACTGATTTGGCAGGTCATATTCAGTTTAAGTCTGACGGTAATGAAATTATATTAGTTAAGTAAATTATTTTTAGGAGCAGATATATTATGAAATGGACAGGACTTAATGAATTAAGAGAGAAATTTCTTTCTTTCTATGAAAGCAAGGAGCATCTCAGACTCCCTAGCTTTTCACTTATTCCACAGGGCGATAAGAGCCTTCTTCTCATCAATGCAGGTATGTCACCGATGAAGAAATACTTTACCGGTGAAATTACACCTCCGTCAAACAGAGTTACAACCTGCCAAAAGTGCATACGTACTCCTGATATTGAAAACGTAGGTAAGACAGCACGTCATGGCACATATTTTGAGATGCTTGGTAACTTCTCTTTTGGTGATTATTTCAAGAGAGAAGCAATTTCCTGGGGTTGGGAATTCTGTACTAAAGTTATGGAAATGGACCCTGAAAGACTTTATATCAGCGTTTACCTTGATGATGACGAAGCATATGATATCTGGACAAAGGAAATCGGCGTTGATGAGTCTCATATGGTAAGATTCGGCAAGGCTTACAACTTCTGGGAGCACGGTGCAGGTCCTTGCGGTCCTTGTTCGGAGATTTATTACGACAGAGGAGAAAAATACGGTTGCGGTTCACCTGATTGTAAGGTAGGCTGCGAATGTGACCGTTATATTGAGTTCTGGAACCTTGTTTTCACACAGTTTGAAAACGACGGCAACAACAACTACACTCCGCTTGCAAGACCTAATATCGATACGGGTATGGGACTTGAGAGACTTGCTTGTATTGCTCAGGATGTTGACAATCTCTTTGAGGTTGATACAGTACAGAACATTATGAAGCACATTATTAAAATTGCAGGTGTTGAGTATCATGCTGACGAAAAGGCGGATATTTCACTCCGTGTTATTACTGACCATATCCGTTCAACAACATTTATGATCGGTGACGGTGTAATGCCTTCAAACAGCGGCAGAGGCTATGTTCTTCGCCGTCTGCTCAGAAGAGCAGCAAGACACGGCAGATTGCTCGGAATCAATCGTCCTTTCCTTGCTGAGGTTTGTGAAACGGTTATCAACGAAAACAAAAATGCATATCCGAATCTTGTAGAGAAGAAGGATTTCATTATAAATGTTCTTAAAACTGAAGAAGAAAGCTTTAACAGAACTATTGACTCAGGTCTTGAAGTTCTTAACGAAATGATTGAAAACTCTCAGGGTAAAGAGCTTGATGCTGCTGATGCGTTCAAACTTCAGGACACATTCGGTTTCCCGATCGATCTTACAAGAGAGATTCTTGAAGAAAAAGGCATGACTGTTGACGAAGAAAAATTCAAGGAGCTCCTCCTTGAGCAGAGAAAGCGTTCACGTGATGCCCATAAGGGAGCAGGCGCTGAAGGTTGGAATGATACGGGTGTTGTTTCAAAGGGTATTGATGCAACTGTATTCAAGGGCTATGAAGCAACTGAAGCTGAGGGGAAAATTATCGCAATCATTCTTGACGGTGAACGTGTGGAATCACTTGAAAATGATGTTTATGCCGCAGTTGTTACAAACGAAACAGCATTTTATGCTGAAAGCGGCGGTCAGGTAGGAGATACCGGTGTTATCGTTGGTGAGACATTTAAGTTCGAAGTTGAAAATACATCAAAGACAAATGATGGTGTATTCCTTCATTACGGT
>JAZSID010000068.1:0-30701 GCA_045533625.1 Acutalibacteraceae bacterium
CTAAGACCGCTTGGCCTCCGACTTATATCCTTGCAAATAAAGAATCAAAGCTTGAAAATATAAAAACCGACCTCAGATTTTTTGCAGAGGATGTTCCCGCCGATTGGGAAAGCTATGCAAAGAAAATAATCTGGTACGGCAGAAGAAACAAAAAGACTATCAGAGCAGTAGAAAGCATCTGAAATAAATTTAAAAAGGAGGAAATAAAATGAAGAATGTATATCTTGTACAACCGAATAATGAGCTTTCGGAATCTTCATGTCTTCCTTCGGCAGTATATCTGCCTTATGCGGTGGGTGCTATTGCGGCTTACTCTTTTTCAAAGGAAGAGATAAAGAAAAACTATAATCTGTGTGACTTCATTTTTACAAAAATGCCCATAGACCGTGCACTTGAACAAATATGTGAACCATACATAGTCGGTTTTTCAAACTATATGTGGAGTGTGGAATATAATCTTGTTCTGGCAAAGGCAATAAAAGAAAAATATCCTGAGTGCATTATTGCTTTCGGCGGTGTTCAGGTTCCTGACGACACGGAATATCTTGAGGAATATCCCTTTATTGATTTGCTTATGCACAGCGAAGGGGAGGTTACCTTTTATAAGCTTCTTACGGCTCTTAATGACTCAAGAGGTTTAGAAGATGTTCCTAACATTTCTTACAGAAAAGATGGTGTCCCTGTCCAGACAAAAAAAGAATTAGGACCGCCTCTTGAAGACTTTCCGTCACCTTACACGATGGGCTTGTTTGATTATATAGTCAACAATCCCGAATATAAAAACATACAGTTCGATACTGTGATGGAGACAAACAGAGGGTGTCCGTACAGATGTGTATTCTGTTGCTGGAGAGGAAACAAATCCGGCTTCAGACAGTTCCCTATGGAAAAAGTCAAGGCAGAGCTGGATTGGTTGGCGGAACATAAAATTTCATACTGCTTCTGTGCAGATTCCAATTTCGGTATTCTCGAAAGAGATGAAGAAATTGCAGATTATATTGTTGAACTGAAAAGAAAATACGGATATCCTGAGAGGTTTGAATCAACTGCTGCCAAAAATAAGGATGACCGGGTGTTTAAAATTCTCAGTAAGCTTGAACAGGCAGACCTTAACAGAGGTGTTTCTGTTGCGGTTCAGAGTATGTCGCCTGAGGTTCTTGAAATTGTGGGCAGAAAAAATATGTCTGTAAATAATTTTGCAGAGCAGGTTGCAAGGTATCGTACAAGCGGAATGTATACCTAAACCGACCTTATTTTAGGACTTCCCGGAGAAACCTTAGACAGCTTCTGCAAAGGTCTTTGTGAAGTTATTGAAGCAGGCCAGCACAGTAACGTAAGTGTTTACAGATGTGAATTTTTGCCGAACACAATAATGTACACAAAAGAATTTGTTGAGAAATATAAGATAAAAACAGTAAAATCACTTCTCTGTCAGATTCACACAAAGGTTGATGCAGATATGAGATATGCATCACGTTCCGATATAGTTGTTGCTACAAGCACTATGAGCACAGAGGACTGGAAAAAAGCGTTCAGATTTTCTGTCTGTGTTCAGAGCTTCCATAGTCTTGGTCTTCTGAAGTTTTTTGCAATTTATCTCAGGAAGGCAAAAAATATTTCCTACTACGATTTTTATATGAACCTTTATGAGTGGATTGAAAAAGAAAGTAAAGTAATAAAAAGAATTCTTGACAAGGTTTTTTCAAGTGTTGATATCTTTCTTGAAGGAAACGGAAATCTTTGTTTTTCGGATGAACGCTTCGGAGATATCTATTGGGAATTTTATGAAGGTTTGTTCCTCTCATGTGCAGCGGAGATCGAAGAATATTTTGAAGATGCAGAAAAATATTTATGCAGATATTTTGATGACAACGAGGCTTATGAGGATTTATTGTCCTATCAGAAAGCAATGATTGCACTTCCGTCACAAAAAGAAAAAATTCTCAAATTCAGATATGATTGGTATGAATATTTTGAAAACCTTTTCAATGAATCATATCTGACTCCTGCGAAAAAGGAAACATTACTTAAGTTTGAGGATACTTCCGCAGACTCGTGGATATCTTTTGCTCATAAAAGAGTATGGTACGGAAAACGCTACGAAAACACAATCAAAAAACAGAGTGTATTCATTCGCTGAGTTCCTATAAGGCAGTATTTCTTTAAAATGTGAACTTACGGCACAATAATGCGTTAAAAAGCACCGATACACGACAGTGTTATCGGCGCTTTTCGCCTTTTCTTGTACACGCAATTTCGCATTTTAAAGTGCTTCGCAGTTTCGTAGAAGTGCAAAATTGCTTGAATTGAAGCCAAAAATGCAGCAAGGCTGACGCCTTGCGAGGCTTTTGGCAATAATACAAGGAATTTTGTTCGAGAAACAAAAACTTCCTTATGGGAACTCGGCGAAACGAGGCATCTTTTTTTAATTTGTAACGCAATGCCAGGACGTATCCAAAATTTATTTCAAGTTATATGTTTACATATTGCTTGTATTATGTTATACTACGTGATATTCTCAGGTGGTGATAAAATGACAACAAAAAACAATCTCAACAAACGGTGGTTATACCTTGCAACAGGTGTATTCACGATGCTTTTTTCGGGTGTGCTCTATGCATGGTCAATCCTTAAAATTCCTTTCAAGGAGTCTTTCGGCTGGAGCGATTCCGTTCTGGCATTCAATTTCACATTGACAATGTGCTTCTTCTGCCTCGGTGCATTTTTCGGCAGCCTTATCTGCAAAAAGATCGGCCCGAAAATCACATTGTTCATCGCAGGCGCTCTTGTTGGTATAGGATTCATTTCGACGGGACTTCTTAAGGAAAATATACCGTATCTTATCTATCTTACATATGCAATACTCGCAGGTACGGGTATCGGCATTTCCTATAATGTTGTAGTTTCAACGGTATGCTCATGGTTCCCTGACAAAAAAGGCTTCTGCTCAGGCTGTCTTATGATGGGATTCGGAGTCAGCACTCTTCTGCTCGGCAACATTATCAGCATACTTTTCGAAAACAGTAACGTTGGTTGGGGAAGAACCTATGTTCTTCTTGGTGCAGTTGTTGCAATAGTTCTCTTTATTGCGGGTCTTGTTTTAAGGCTTCCGTCATCAGACACAGTATTTCCTGCCGCAAAAGCAAGAAAAACCACAAGTAAAGAATCTTTTGAAGTCCGTGATTTTTCAACAGCAGAAATGCTTAAAAGCTTCACTTTCTGGCGTGCATTTGCATTTATGGCATTCATCACAGCTGTCGGCAACTCTGTAATCAGTTTTGCAAGAGACCTGGTTGTTTCTGTTGATGCAACGCCTGCTCTTGCTACTACTCTCGTCGGTGTGCTTTCAGTATGCAACGGCTTCGGCAGAATCCTCACGGGAGCTGTTTATGACGCTCTCGGCCGCCGCATAACAATGCTTGCTTCGAACATTCTTACAATCGTTGCTGCAGGAATTACGCTTGTTGCGGTTCAGATTCACTCATTGCCCGTATGCATTATCGGACTTTGCCTGACCGGCCTTTCATACGGTTCCTGCCCGACTATGACATCTGCATTCACGGCTTCATTCTACGGACAGAAGTATTTTTCAGTCAATTACAGCCTGACGAATTTCAATCTTATCGTTGCGGCATTTATTGCAAATTTCTCAAACAGCCTGCTCATCTCAAGCGGCGGCTACACAGCACCTTTCGTTATGCTTTTAATCCTTGCGGTTTGCGCATTGGGACTTAACTTTTCAATTAAAAAACCCTGACCCAAAACGGCGGGATTCAGAAATCTGAATTCCGCCGTTTTTTGTTACATATTTATTTCTCTTTTTATCAAAATTATAATTTTGTAAATTGCATGTAAAACACCTTTATGGTATATTTTTTATATGATAGTATTCATCATTCCACAAAATGTTAAGGGGTGTTTGGTTTGAAAATCGCAAACAAAATTTTAGCTATTCTTATGTCCGTCTGTATTTTTATTTTTCCGCTTGTTATGAATGTAAATGCTGCTGACGGAACACGCACCGCTTTGCCGCTTTCGGCAGGCTTAGGTGCTCTTCGCGGACAATTCAAAAGCGGTGTTGCAGACGAAAGTGACGGTTACGCTCTTGATTACTGTTATTATTCGCCTGCCGGTAAAAACGATAACAAAAAATATCCCGTTGTTATCTATCTGCACGGAATAGGACACGGTTCATACGTCGGCTCACAGCTCGATGACAGCACAATGGCAACCTGGGCATCTGCTGAACTTCAGGCAAAGTGGAACACAGGCGGAGCATACATTCTTTTGCCCCGTTGTCCTGAAGACAAACTGCAGTATTGGAACAAAAATTTAATTAATCCTCTTCGTACTCTTATTGACTGTTTCATCGAAGAAAACTATAAAAACGTTGACACTACAAGAATCTTTGTCGGAGGTTCATCCGCCGGAGGTGAAATGACATGGGACCTTGCAATTGAGTATCCCGAGTATTTCGCCGGTATATTTCCGCTTGCAGCAACCGGAGTAAGAACTGCCGATGATATAAAGAAAACCTCTGATATTTCTGTTTGGGTTTTCGCAAGCATACTTGACCCGATTATCAATTATGCCGCCAACACTCTTCCGCAGTGGAGTCTTATCTGTAAACATAACTCAAATCCTGCGAACTGCCGTCTTTCAAGTTTTTCCGTAGTTCTTAATCCCGACGGTAGCCTGGGCGATTCCAGCCACCGTCTTTACACAACAATTATGTATGACCTTTTTATGGAAGACGGTTCGGTTTATCCTAACGTAACAACAGTTAACGGACTGGACGAAACCGTCAGTTTTGAGAATTCGAAAGGTATAATTTCCTGGATGAGCAATACGCACTCATCTTTCAACGGAACACCGGACAGTAACGACTCATCTGTAGGTATTATTTCCGTAATCCTGATTCCGTTCAGAAACCTGTTTTTAAAGATAGTGAATATATTCCAGAGAATTCTCGGATTTGTTTAATCTTCGAATAAATTATCACTCTTAATACATAAAAAACTCTTGCATTATTTAATTGTATGTGATAGAATATCAAGAGTTAATGCGATGAAAAAGAGAGTATGCATCCCGATTCATTCAGAGAGGGCGGTCAACAGCTGAAAGACTGCTTATGCGGAAGGTTGCAGAAGTTCACTTTGGAGCAGCTCGGCTGAAGCTTGTGTTGTAGGCCGTGACGGTTCACCTCCGTTAAAGGGTGCAGGAGTGTTTGCTTCAGGCAAAAATTAAGGGTGGTACCGCGGAGTTTATAATTTACGACTTCGTCCCTTTTTCGGGACGGAGTCTTTTTTTCTGCAATCACTGATTAAATCTCTGTCACGATTATCAGTAGCTATTTTCTCGCCAGGAACACCAAAAATACTCGTTAATACACAAAGTATTGCCTGTGTTTTTTGCTGTCCCTGACAAAAAACTATCTTTCTGATAATCGCAACTCGATTTTATCAGCGATTACTAAGTCCCAAGAATCTAATCAAGGAATAGAATTAGTTAAGAAAGGTGAAAAACATGAAACAGCAGCTTGAAAACATCAAGGCTCAGGCAATAGAAATGGTTGCCAACGCTCAGGACCGTGCTGAACTTGACGCTGCACGTGTTAAGTTCCTCGGCAAAAAAGGTGAGCTTACTGCTATCCTCAAGCAGATGGGTAAGCTTACTCCCGAAGAAAGACCTGTTATGGGTCAGCTTGCTAATGAAGTAAGAAGCTACATTGAGAATCTTATTACAGAAGCAACAGAAAAAGTTAAGAAAATCGAAATGGAAAAGGCTCTTGAGAAAGAGACTATCGACGTTACAATCCCCGGCAAGCCGAACACAATCGGACACAAGCATCCGCTTTCAATCGTTCTTGACGAGGTTAAGGACATCTTCTTCGGCATGGGATTCAACATCGCAACAGGTCCCGAGGTTGAGTGGGATTACTACAACTTTGAAGCACTCAACATTCCGAAGGATCATCCTGCACGTGACACTCAGGACACATTCTACATCACAGAAAATATGCTTCTTCGTACACAGACTTCTCCGATGCAGATCCGTGTTATGGAAAAGGAACAGCCGCCCATCCGTATTATTGCACCGGGCCGTGTTTTCCGTTCAGACGCAGTTGACGCAACTCACTCTCCCCTCTTCCACCAGATCGAAGGTCTTGTTGTAGACAAGGGTATTACAATGGGTGACCTCAAGGGTTGTCTTGAAACTTTTGCTAAACAGCTTTACGGTGAGAATACTAAAATCAGACTCCGTCCTCACCACTTCCCGTTCACTGAGCCTTCCTGCGAAATCGACGTTTCCTGCTTCCGTTGCGGCGGTAAGGGTTGTCCGATGTGTAAGGGTGAAGGCTGGATTGAAATCCTCGGTGGCGGTATGGTTCACCCGAAGGTTCTCAAGACAGGCGTTATTGATCCCGAAGTTTACCGCGGTTTTGCTTTCGGTATGGGTCTTGAAAGACTTGTTATGTTCAGATTCAACATTGATGATATGCGTCTTTTGTATGAAAACGACGTAAGATTTCTCAGCCAGTTTTAAGGAGGTGCTTTAAAGATGATTTTATCAAAGAAATGGGTCAAGGATTACGTTGACTTTAACGCTACGGACAAAGAATTTGCCGATGAAATGACTCTTTCAGGCTCCAAGGTTGAGGCTTTCGAAGTCGAAGGCGCAGAGCTTAAGAATATTGTAGTAGGTCATATTGAGGCTATTGAACATCATCCCGATGCAGATACTCTCTGGGTTTGCCAGCTTGATGTCGGCAAGGAAGAGAACGTGCAGATCGTTACAAGCGCACAGAACCTTAAGGTCGGCTATTATGTTCCCGCTGCTCTTCACAAGTCTGTTGTTGCAGGCGGTCATAAGATTGAAAAAGGTAAGCTCCGCGGTGTTGCAAGCTACGGTATGATGTGTTCCGTTGCTGAACTCGGTCTTACAGTTCACGACTTCCCCTATGCTATTGAAGACGGCATTTTCGTTCTCGGTGACGATTGTAAAAAAGAAGTCGGTATGGATATCCGCGAAGCAATCGGCCTTACAGATACAGTTACAGAATTTGAAATTACTTCTAACCGTCCCGACTGTCTTTCAGTTATCGGTCTTGCAAGAGAGGCTGCTGCTACATTCAGAACAGAGCTTAAGGTAAACGAGCCTGTTGTAAAGCCGGGTCACGGTGACGTTAACGATATGCTCAAGGTTCAGATTGACGAGCCTTCAAAATGCTACCGTTATGTTGGTGCTGTTGTTGAAAATGTACGCGTTAAGCCCTCTCCCCTCTGGATGAGAGAAAGACTCCGCGCAAGCGGTGTACGCGCAATCAACAACATCGTTGACATTACAAACTACGTTATGCTCGAATACGGTCAGCCGATGCACGCTTTTGACCTTCGTTACCTTGAGGGTAATCAGGTTATCGTAAGAAATGCGAAGAACGGCGAAACAATCACAACTCTTGACGGCGAAGAAAGAGCACTTTCTGAAGATATGCTTGTTATCGCTGACGCTAAGAAGCCCGTTGCAGTTGCAGGTGTTATGGGCGGCGAATACAGCGGTATCATGGACGATACAACAACTATCGTTTTTGAATCAGCTTGCTTCAACGGTCCTTCAGTAAGAAGAACTGCAAAGGCTCTCGGTATGAGAACCGAGGCTTCTTCAAGATATGAAAAGGAACTCAATCCTTACTCATGTCTTACTTGCCTTCAGAGAGCTCTTGAGCTTATTCAGCTTCTTGATGCAGGTGACGTTGTAAACGGCGTTGTTGACTGCAACAAGGTTACAAAGGAGCAGACAGTTCTCGATTTCGAACCCGAATGGGTAAACAACTTTATCGGCATCGACGTTTCAGCTGAAGAGCAGATTAAGATGCTTGAGGCTATCGATTTTGAAGTTAAGGACGGCAAGATTTACGTTCCGTATTTCAGAAATGATATCGAACACAAGGCTGACGTTGCTGAAGAAATCGCAAGATTCTACGGTTACGCAAACATCCCGAACAGCCCCCTTCGCGGTGAAGCTAAAGCAAAGCTTACACCTGCTCAGGTGCTTACAAAGCTTGTTGACTCAACACTTCTTTCCTGCGGTCTTACTGAAATCTGCACATATTCATTCGTAAGCCCGAAGACACTTGACAAAATCCGTGTTCCTGAGGACAGCGAACTCCGCAAGCTCGTTGTTATCTCTAATCCGCTTGGTGAAGAAACAAGCGTTATGAGAACAACATCTATCCCCTCTATGCTTGAGGTGCTTGCAAGAAACTACAACAACCGTAACCTTGAAGCTGCACTCTATGAGATTTCAACAGAGTATATCAGCCGCGGTACAGAGGAGCTTCCGTACGAAAAGCAGTCTGCTGTTATCGGTATGTACGGCAAGAACGCTGACTTCTACACACTCAAGGGTACTGTTGAAGAGCTTCTTTCTAAGGTTGGTCTTACAGATTACGACGTTGTTCCCGTTAACGACAACCCGACATTCCACCCCGGCCGCTGTGCAAAGCTTATCGCAGGCGATAAGGAACTTGCAGTACTCGGTGAGATTCATCCCGTTGTTAACGAGAATTACGGCTTCAATACAAGAGTTTACGTTGCAAGCGTAAGCCTTGAAGTTATTGCTGAGTTCAGAAACGCAACCAAGACCTACACACCGCTTCCGAAATTCCCCGCATCAACACGTGACCTTGCTTTCGTTTGCGAGAAGAGCCTTACTGTTCTTACGCTTGAAAAAGCTATCAAAAAGGCTGTAGGCGCAATTCTTGAAGACATCACATTGTTTGATATTTATGAAGGCTCACAGATTCCTGAGGGTATGAAGAGTGTTGCTTTCAACCTTAAGCTTCGTTCTAAGGATCATACACTTAACGATGAAGAAGCAGACTCAGCTGTTAAACGTGCAATCAAGGCTCTTGAAGAGCTCGGAATTACACTCAGAAGCTAAAATTTTTACATTTACTTAATATTTAACACTTGTTATATCATAAAAGATAGTATATAATTATTGTATCATCACTCGGAGGTGTTTACCCATGACAGACAAAACCATACAGTTCTCAATCAGAGAAGATCACGAACGCGAAATGAAACAGACATTGAGCGTCGTATATAACGCCCTGAATGAAAAAGGATATAACCCCGTAAGTCAGATCGTCGGCTACATTCTCTCTGAGGACCCGACTTATATCACCACGCACAACAATGCAAGAAGCCTTATCCGCAGAATTGACCGTGATGAGCTTCTTCAGTCGCTGGTTAAAAACTATCTTAAAGATTAAGAAAGGAAGAACATTCCTATGGCTAAGAAGAACAATAAGTTCCTTGAATACCGCGGCAAGCCGCTTGTCCGTTGCGGTAACACAATCTACTACGGCAATATGAACGATCCGTATGTTATTATGCTTCAGATTACAAGCACAAAGACATTCAACGACATGGAAGTTGCCGACAGAGTGCTCATTCAGCTTCTCAACACAGACCCCGATTGCCGTCCGAGAGAGCGCATTGTTAAAAAGAGCGAGAAAAAAGGTCTTTACAATGCTATGGATATCGGCACAATCTGGCTTGAAAGAGCTCTTGAAAAAGGAACAGCATAAAAGAATTAAACCTGTGTCAGATGACACAGGTTTTCTTTTTATCATCATTTAATTTTAATCCTGAACGGTTTTGCAGGAAGTCCTGCTTCATTATAGAGGTTGACCTCGTGATACGGTGTCCATGCAAATTCTACTCGGAGATGTTTTTTCTCCCCTGCACAGTCAGTTTTGAGTGTGAGGATATTGCCGTCAACCGAACATGACTTCATTTTAATTGCGCCGTCCTCGCTGATAATCTTCATTGCATTGAGTGCGCCGCCGCCGATTATTATTTCTTCGCAGTCTGTAAAATAAAGAACTATGTTATTACCCTGTAATTCAGCCTTGTCGGCATATGGGGCATCACAGACAACATCTTTGCCGTAAACCTTACCGAGGGCTTTGAGTGCAAGGCGGTAACCGACATCGTGTTTATTTTTCGGGTGAATGTCTGTTTTCATTCCTATATCACAGATCGAAACCATATAAGCATCTTTGACTGTTTTTTCAACAATCTCCTGCTGATGACGAAGCTCGGGATATTCCTTACCCGGTTCAAACGGAGCAATCTGTACAAAGAGGAACGGAAATTCATCTTTCCAGTAGCTTCTCCAACGTTCAATCATCTTTGAGAAAAGCTTTGAATAGATGTTTACGCGGTACTCATCGCTTTCGCCCTGATACCATATTACACCCTTGACATTATAGCCGATGATCTTTTTAAGCATCGTTGAGTAAAGACCTGACGGACGCTGGAACGACTGCCAGCCGATACCGATATCTTTAGGACGGAAGGCATTGACAAAATCACACGAGAGCTTTACTACGGGATTTTCACCGTAGCCGTAGAGGAGCATATCATTCACCCAACGTGTTAATTTGCGGTCAGAAACCCAACGATTGCGGTATTCTTTATCGGCATAGTCAGGAGAAAGATTTTCGTTTTTCTCGTAATCATCACAGTAGATTGAAAGCTCAGGGTCAGCTTTGAGCGTTTCCATATCCATCCACGCGCTTGCAGATGTACCGCCCCAGTTACAGCCAAGAATCGCAACAGGCACACCGAGCTCAGCGCGAAGATGCTTTGCGTGGAAATAGCCTGCTGCCGAGAAACACCAGAGATTTTCTCTGTTAGCTTTATGCCATTTGTTGTATCCGTTTTTATCCTTGAAGCCTTCGTGTTCTTCGCCGAAGAAAGAGTACTGAGGCACATTATAAAAGCGAAGATGCTCGTCCTTGCAGTAAATCAACTCGTACTCATAAATTTCCTCATATTTCATAAGGAATTCCATGTTACTCTGTCCGCCTGCGAGCCATACTTCACCGATGTCGATGTTTTTAAAAGGTCTTGTCTCCCCTGTTGAGCTTTCGATTCTGAAATCCACATTTTCAGCCGCTTCCTGCGCAGGAAGCGACACACTGAACTCGCCTTTCTGAACGTCAGCTTCGAAAATCAGATCATTGTCGAGATAAAAATATAAGGTCTGGTCAGCTTGTGCAATACCGAAAATATTTATCGGCTTGTGGCGCTGAAAGACCATGTTGTCCTGAAAAACGTCTGCTAAAATAAACATATTCTACACCCCAAAAGTGTTTTTAATCATTTTATCATAATAAATGAATTAATTAAATAGGTAAACTTGAAATATAAGTATTTTTGTAATATAATTCAGGATGTATTTTATCAAAATCAAACGGATGAAAGCTATGAAAAAATTAAATTCAATAAATCTGATGTTTACTTTTGCGGGATGTTTCCTTGGTGCAGGTTATGTTTCGGGTCAGGAGCTCTGGCAGTTTTTCGGTTCGTTCGGAAAAGTAGGACTTATCGGATTGGCAGTTGCCGCCGTTCTGCTTTCAGCATTCGGGATCGTGCTGACTCGTTACGTTCAACTGACGGGCATCAGCGATATGGACAAAGTTGTCATTAAAAAAGATAATAAGCTTTTACGCGGTGTATTCGTGGCTCTTGAAGTGTTTTTCCTCTTTGGAGTGTTTGTCATTATGACCGCAGGTGTCGGTGCGATGCTCCAACAGGTTTTCGGACTTAATCCGATGATAGGTTCTGCTGTTTTCGTTGCACTTGCGGCATTAACAGCCGTCTGCGGTATGAGTGGTATGGTCACGGCTTTTTCGGTTACCGTGCCTGCACTCGTTATTATGTCGGCAGTAATTTTTGCTGTTTGCGGTGTAAAATCAGGTTTCAACAGTATCGATTTTTCACTCAGTACAAATGAAAATCCGCTTCTGCAGAACTGGTTAGTTTCCGCCGTAGTGTTTGTTTCGTATAATCTTTTTGCTTCAATCGGAATTCTGACACCAATAGGAAAAGCTGTCCAAAAGAAATCAACGCTTTACACGGGAATTATCGGTGGAGGCATTTTACTTCTGCTGATTGCGCTTGGAATTATGCTGACAATGGCAATGACACCCGAATCAATCACAGCACAGCTTCCGATGCTTGCAGCTGCGCAGAGTATCAGCAATATTTTCACTTTCATTTTTGCCTTTCTGCTTTTCGGCGGAATGTTCGGCACATCGGTTTCGAGCGTTTTTGCTATTGATGAGTTTGCAAAAGCGAGGTTTAAAATCAGCAAAAAGGCGTCTGTTATTCTGATTGTTATTATTTCTTTGCTTTCGTTTGCAGGAAGTATTTTCGGGTTTGATAAGCTGATAGGTATTGTTTATCCCGTCTGCGGATACCTTGGTGTGGCAGCGTTGGTACTGATTGTAGTGAATTTTATAAATGTGAAGTTACATAAAGATAATTGAAAATGAATCCCTCCACCACTTCGTGGTCCCCCTCCCTTTAAGGCAAGGGAGGCAGAGGTTTCTCAGATTTTCAGCAAAGTTTAAGCCGTAGCAGAATTATCTTCTGCTACGGCTTTGTTCTATTCAGTTTTCCAACGTTTGCACTGTTCTATTCTTGCACCCTTCGGGTTGTCTCCGTTTTTAGGATCATTAGAAAAACTTTTCAATAATTCACAAGGAAACTCAGAACATTCTCCACAATGTAAACAATTTCTTTCCTGACAACACTTTGCCAATCTGCACTCACCGTAGAAAGGATTGCCGTTCGTTACGATGCAAGTACCGCAACCGCATTTTTCTACGAACTCACAAGCTGAGCAAAGTATCCCGCATCTTGATTCAATCATAATCAGATTTATCTTGCAGAAATGTCCTCTGTTGTGAGGAGGGCAACGCCACCGTTTCTGAGGGCTTCTATTGCCTTTGGTTCGTCGTCAACACGGATAACCGTCATAGCTTTGCCGTCTGCCTTGCCGATGAAAGCATACATATACTCGATTACAACATTTGCCTCTGTGAGAACATTGAGAGCCTTTGCAAGTCCGCCCGGAGTGTCATCAATAGCGATCGCAAGAATGTCGCTGATTTTAACGATAACACCTTCCTCTTTAAGAACATCAGCCGCAAGCTCAGGCTTATCCACGATAAGGCGGAGAATACCGAATTCAGATGTGTCTGCGAGTGAAAGCGCAGAAATATCGATTGACTTTTCTGCAAGAGCATTAAGAATTTCTGCCATTCTACCGAATTTGTTTTCTACGAAAACCGAAATCTGCTTAACGTACATTGTATTTTCCTCCTTAAGTTAAATCTTTCTCTTATCAATTACACGCTTTGCTTTACCTTCACTACGAGTAATTGACTTCGGGTTAACAAGACGCACCTTTGCACCGATACCGAGCATTGAACGAAGCTCTTCGGTAATTCTCTTTTCGAGTCTTTCGATTGACTTAACGTCATCTGTAAACATTGACTCATCCATTTCGACATTAACTTCAAACGTGTCGTTATTATTTACACGGTCAACGATAATCTGATAGTTCGGTGTGATACCGCTGCCGACTTTAAGAAGAACCTCTTCAACCTGTGACGGGAATACGTTGACACCGCGGATAATAAGCATATCGTCGCTTCTGCCCTGCGGCTTATTCATACGTACGTGAGTTCTTCCGCAAGCACACTTTTCATAATTAAGAGAACAGATATCTCTTGTTCTGTAACGGATAAGGGGGAAGCCTTCCTTTGTGATTGTTGTGAAAACAAGCTCACCTGAAGCTCCTGCTGGAAGAACCTCGCCCGTATCGGGATCGATAATTTCAGGGATGAACATATCCTCGCAAACGTGCATACCGCACTGATGTTCACATTCGTAGGATACACCCGGTCCCATAATCTCAGAAAGGCCGTAGATATCGTAAGCCTTGATACGGAGCTTTTCTTCAATAGCGTGACGCATTTCTTCTGTCCACGGCTCTGCACCAAAGATGCCTGCTTTGAGCTTGAGATTATCTGTCTGACCTGCTTCTTCAATTGCTTCGCCGAGGTACATTGCGTAAGACGGTGTACAGCAAAGGCAGGTTGAACCGAAGTCTACCATTGTCTGGATCTGATTTGCCGTATTACCCGATGAAATCGGAATAACAGTTGCGCCGATTCTTGTTGCACCTCCGTGTGCACCGAGACCTCCTGTGAAAAGACCGTAACCGTATGCAACCTGAACGAAATCTGTGTTATCAAGGCCGATTGCAGCCATCATACGTGCAACGCAATCGTCCCATTTTTCAAGGTCGTTGCGTGTGTAACCTACAACGATTTTTTTGCCCGTTGTACCGCTTGATGCGTGTACACGGACGATATTTTCCATCGGCTCTGCAAAGAGACCGTACGGATAATAATCTCTGAGATCCTGCTTATATGAAAACGGAAGCTTATGTAAATCTTCAATTCCATGAATATCCGAAGGTTTAAGTCCGAGCTCGTACATTCTCTTTCTGAAAAGCTCAACTCGCTCGTACATTCTGTTAACCTGCCAACAAAGACGCTCTGACTGAAGCTTTTCAAGCTCTTCACGGGGCATGGTTTCAATTTCTTTTTGCCACATTGCCATTTTAAAATCACCTTTTCTTTGCTATAAAAATGCTTAGCAGGAGTGCAGACATACTGCACCCCTGTTAATTTTAGAATAAGCCTGAGATTACGCCGTTTTCGTCAACGTCGATTTTCTCGGCTGCCGGCACTCTCGGGAGACCCGGCATTGTCATAATGTCACCTGTAAGCACAACAATGAAGCCTGCGCCTGCGGATACCTTGACATTTTTGATTGTAACCGTAAAGTTCTCAGGTGCGCCGAGCTTTGTCGGGTCGTCTGAGAAGCTGTACTGTGTCTTTGCAACACAGATGGGAAGATTATCAAATCCGAGCTCTTTGAGCGTTTCAATCTGCTTCTTTGCAGCAGGAAGAATGCTGATACCGTCACCGCCGTAAACGCGCTTAACGATAGCTTCGATTTTATCCTCGATTGAGCCGTCAAGCTCATAAGAGAATGAAAAATCATTTTCTTTTTCGCAAAGTGCAACAACCTCTCTTGCGAGGTCCTCGCCACCCTTGCCGCCTTCAGCCCATACGTTTGAAAGAACAACGTTTACGCCGAGGTCTTTACACTTATCAATGATGAATTCAATTTCCTTGTCTGTGTCTGTCGGGAATCTGTTGACAGCAACAACGCAGGGAAGCTTGTACACGTTTGTGATATTTGAAACGTGACGAAGAAGGTTCGGAACACCCTTTTCAAGTGCTTCGATATTTTCAGAACCAAGCTCTGTTTTTGCAAGACCTCCGTGCATCTTGAGAGCACGTACGGTTGCAACCATAACAACTGCTGAGGGCTTGAGACCTGCATAACGGCACTTGATATCAAGGAACTTTTCAGCACCGAGGTCAGCACCGAAGCCTGCTTCTGTAACTGCATAATCGCCGAGGCGCATAGCCATTCTTGTTGCAATAACTGAGTTACAGCCGTGTGCGATATTTGCAAACGGACCGCCGTGAACAAATGCGGGTGTGCCTTCAAGAGTCTGAACAAGGTTCGGCTTGATTGCATCCTTGAGAAGAGCAGTCATAGCACCGACAGCCTTGAGGTCGCCTGCTGTTACGGGTTTACCGTCGTATGAATAGCCGACAATGATTCTGCCGAGTCTTTCCTTAAGGTCTGTGATAGAAGTTGCAAGGCAGAAAACAGCCATAATTTCAGATGCAACAGTAATGTCAAATCCGTCCTCACGCGGAACACCGTTAACCTTGCCGCCGAGACCGTCAACAACGTTACGGAGCTGTCTGTCGTTCATATCAACGCAACGCTTCCAGGTGATACGTCTTGTATCAATGCCGAGAGCATTGCCCTGATGGATATGGTTATCAAGCATAGCGGCAAGAAGGTTATTTGCCGCACCGATTGCGTGGAAGTCACCTGTGAAATGAAGGTTGATGTCTTCCATCGGAACAACCTGAGCATATCCGCCGCCTGCTGCACCGCCCTTGACACCGAAAACAGGTCCGAGTGACGGCTCACGCAGAGCAACCATTACGTTCTTGCCGATACGGCGGAGACCGTCGGCAAGACCGATTGTTGTTGTTGTTTTACCCTCACCTGCAGGTGAGGGAGTGATAGCTGTTACAAGGATGAGCTTGCCTTCCTTCTTCTCAGTTTCGTTAAGAAGTGCATAGTCAACCTTTGCCTTATATCTGCCGTACTGCTCGATATATTTATCGTCAATATTAGCTGTTTTTGCGATTTCTGTAATGGGTTTCATTTCACACTGCTGTGCGATTTCAATATCTGTAAGGTATCCCATTTTTTTCGCTCCTCTTATTTAAAGTATTTAACAGCAGAAGAGAACATCTGCATATCATATTCGCCGTAAACGTTCTTGTAAAGACCGTAGCCTGTACGTTCTGAGTGAGCCATCTTACCGAATACACGTCCGTCAGGTGAAGTGATACCTTCGATAGCTGACATTGAATTGTTCGGGTTGAAGTGAACATCGTCTGTAACATTACCGTTAAGGTCAACGTACTGAGTAGCAATCTGACCGTTAGCAGCAAGTTCCTTGATAAGCTCTTCGCTTGCAAGGAATCGGCCTTCACCGTGAGAAATCGGCACTGTGTAGATATCGCCGACCTTTGTACCTGCAAGCCACGGAGACTTGTTGGAAGCAATTCTTGTTCTAACCAATCTTGACTGGTGACGTGCGATTGTGTTGAATGTAAGAGTCGGGCAATTTTCGTCTGTGTTTATAATCTTACCGTAAGGTACAAGACCGAGCTTGATAAGAGCCTGGAAGCCGTTACAGATACCGCACATAAGACCGTCACGGTTTTCAAGAAGGTCTGTTACACCGTCCTTGATAGCTGCGTTTCTGAAGAATGCTGTGATGAACTTACCGGAACCGTCAGGCTCGTCACCGCCTGAGAATCCGCCCGGAATAAAGATCATCTGAGCTGACTTAATCTTCTCTGCGAAGTTATCAACGCTTCTTGCGATACCGTCAGCTGAAAGGTTATTGATTACGATGATTTCAGCATCAGCGCCTGCATCGCGCATAACCTTTGCTGTGTCGAATTCACAGTTTGTACCCGGGAATACAGGGATAAGAACCTTCGGCTGTGCAACCTTGATTGCAGGAGCCTTACGCTCTGTTGCTTCGTAAGAGAATGTTTCGATTTCCTTGTTATCAGCAGGAATATTACAGCTGAATACACTTTCAAGCTTATCTTCATAAATCTTAAGAACTTCATCTGCACAAAGCTTTTCTTCGCCGTATGCGAAAGCTTTTTCCTCTGTAACGTAACCGATGAGTGTACCGATTTCTGTGTCATCGCTGAGTTCGAGGAGGAATGAACCGTAGCAATAGCCGAAGATATCTTCAAGGCTGAGTGCACCGTCGAATGCGAAGCCAAAACCGTTACCGAATGCCATCTTCATAACTGCTTCTGCAACACCGCCGAATGTCGGAGTGTAAGCTGAAAGCACTTTGCCTGCTCTCATAAGCTCTACAACCTTATCAAAGAGAGCGAGGAGAGAATCTGTCTTCGGGAGTTTATTTTCATCATATTCAGGTTTAACAAGTACAACCTTGCTGCCTGCCTTTTTGAATTCGTTTGTGATGATGTTGTCTACCTTCTCAGTTGTAACTGCGAAAGAAACAAGTGTCGGCGGAACATCAAGATGCTCGAAAGTACCGCTCATTGAGTCTTTACCGCCGATAGCTGCAACACCGAGGTTCTTCTGTGCCTCGAAAGCACCGAGAAGAGCTGAAAGCGGCTTGCCCCAACGCTTTGCATCCTTGTTCGGTCTTTCAAAGTATTCCTGGAATGTGAGGTAAACATCCTCATACTTTGCACCTGCTGCAACGAGCTTTGCAACTGATTCAACAACTGCAAGGTATGCACCGTGATACGGGCTCTTTTCTGTAATGAACGGGTTATAGCCCCATGTCATAACTGAGCAATCGTTTGTGTGCTTCTTCTCAACAGATACCTTGTGTACCATTGCCTGAATCGGAGTGAGCTGATTCTTACCGCCGAAAGGCATAAGAACTGTGCCTGCGCCGATTGTTGAGTCAAAGCGCTCTGAAAGTCCTCTCTTTGAGCAGACATTGAGGTCATCTGCAAGAGCTTTGAAACCGTCTGAGAAGTTATCAGCGATTTCTTTATCGTAATTTTCAACGCCTGCAGCTTCGATTGTGATATGCTTCTCGGCACCGTTTGAGTTAAGGAACTCGCGGCTGATATCAACAATTGTATTGCCGTTCCAGAACATTCTGAGTCTGGGTTCAGCCTTAACCTCCGCAACAACTGTTGCTTCAAGGTTTTCTTCGTTAGCAATCTTGAGGAATGCTTCAACATTTTCCTTCTCGATTACAACAGCCATTCTTTCCTGAGATTCACTGATTGCAAGTTCAGTTCCGTCAAGACCGTCGTACTTCTTGGGAACTGCGTTGAGGTTGATTTCAAGACCGTCAGCAAGCTCACCGATAGCAACCGATACACCGCCTGCACCGAAGTCGTTACAACGCTTGATCATACGGCAAGCATCACCGTTACGGAACATACGCTGAAGCTTTCTTTCTTCGGGAGCATTACCCTTCTGAACTTCAGCACCGCAGGATTCAAGAGAATCGAGTGTGTGTGACTTTGATGAACCTGTTGCACCGCCGCAACCGTCACGGCCTGTTCTGCCGCCGAGGAGGATAACGATATCACCGTCTTCGGGACGCTCACGTCTTACATTCTCCTGCGGAGCTGCAGCAACAACAGCACCGATTTCCATACGCTTTGCAGCATAGCCGTCGTGGTAAAGCGCGTCAACCATACCTGTTGCAAGACCGATCTGGTTACCGTATGAAGAGTAACCTGCAGCAGCAGTTGTAACAATCTTTCTCTGCGGAAGCTTACCGTCCATTGTTTCGTTAACGGGCTTCAACGGGTCAGCAGCACCTGTAACACGCATAGCTGCGTACACGTATGAACGGCCTGAAAGCGGGTCACGGATAGCACCACCGATACAAGTTGCAGCACCGCCGAAAGGCTCGATTTCTGTCGGGTGGTTGTGAGTTTCATTTTTGAAGAGAAGGAGCCACGGCTCTTTTACGCCGTCAACCTCGATCTCGATTTTAACTGTACAAGCGTTGATTTCCTCAGACTCATCAAGCTTATCGAGCTTGCCGATTTTCTTAAGATACTTAGCAGCGAGTGTACCGATATCCATAAGATTCTGCGGCTTTGTTCTGCCGAGGAATTCACGTGTTTTAAGATAATCGTCATATGCAGCCTGAAGAAGCTCGTCTTCAAATGTTACCTTATCAATAGTTGTAAGGAATGTTGTATGACGGCAATGGTCAGACCAATATGTATCGATCATTCTGATTTCTGTGATTGTCGGGTTACGGTTCTCACTCTTGAAATATGCCTGACAGAAAGCGATGTCGTCATTGTCCATTGCAAGACCATAGTCCTTTACGAAAGCTGCAAGACCGTCTTTATCAAGGTCATTGAAACCGTCAAGAGTTTCAACAGTTGTGGGAATTTCATACTCAACCTTGAGAGTTTCAACTGTCTGGAGTGATGCTTCACGTGACTCAACAGGGTTGATTACGTATTTCTTAATCTCATCAAGTTCGTCAGCTGAAAGATTACCGTAAAGAAGGTAAACCTTTGCAGCGCTTACTGTCGGGCGCTCGCCCTTTGAGATGATCTGGATACACTGAGCAGCAGAGTCAGCTCTCTGGTCAAACTGACCGGGAAGATACTCAACTGCAAAAACTGTTGCATCAGTCTGCGGAAGCTCGTCATAGATAATATCGAGCTGAGGCTCTGAGAAAACAGTTTTCTTTGAATAATTGAACAAGTCTTCGTCGATGTTTTCAACGTCATAACGGTTGAGAACACGAACTTCTTCGAGTGATTTTATCTGGAGAATATGTCTGATATCGTAACGAAGGCTTCTTGCCTCGTTATCAAGACCCTTTTTCTTTTCAACATAGATGCGATATACCATTTATTTAACCTCCGCATTCAAAGCTTTACGACCGATATCTCTTCGGCAGAAGCCGTTTTCAAAACCAACCTTATCGGTAAGTTCATATGCATTTTTAATTGCTGTTTCAAGGTTTTCTGCAATTGCAGTTACGCCGAGCACTCTTCCGCCTGCGCTGAGGAGCTTTCCGTCTTCAAGCTTTGCACCTGCAACAAAAATTTCACTTTCTGCATCAGTTTCGGGAAGTGTAAGCTCAAATCCGCTCTGATACTTAACGGGATAACCCTTTGAAGCAAGGATTACGCAACAAGCTGACTTTTCGCTGAATTTAACTTCTGTTTTATCAAGCTCGCCTCTTGCAGTAGCCTTCATGACTGTGAAAAGGTCGCTTTCAAGAAGCGGTAAAACAACCTGAGTTTCGGGGTCACCGAAACGGCAGTTATATTCGATAACTTTCGGACCGTCAGGAGTAATCATAAGACCGAAGTAAAGGCATCCTCTGAATTCCCTGCCCTCTGCCTTCATTGCACGGATTGTCGGAAGGAAAATCTTTTCCATACATTCCTCTGCAACGGCATCTGTGTAATAGGGATTCGGAGCAACCGTACCCATACCGCCTGTGTTGAGGCCTTCATCGTTGTCAAAAGCTCTCTTGTGGTCCATTGAAGAAATCATCGGCTTTACGACATTTCCGTCCGTAAACGCGAGAACTGAAACTTCGGGACCTGTAAGAAACTCTTCAATAACAACGTTGCTTCCGCTGTCGCCGAAGACCTTGTCTTCCATCATGGAGTAAATTGCATCCTCTGCCTCGTCACGTGTCTGAGCGATGATAACACCCTTGCCGAGTGCAAGACCGTCAGCCTTGATAACCGTGGGAATCGGAGCTGTCTTGATGTACTTGAGAGCATCCTCCATATTGGTGAATACTTCGTACTTAGCAGTCGGAATATTGTATTTTTTCATAAGATTTTTTGAAAAAACCTTACTGCCTTCGATGATAGCGGCATTTGCCTTAGGACCAAAGCATTCGATACCTGCTTCATTGAGTGCATCAACGGCACCGAGTACCAACGGGTCATCAGGAGCAACAACCGCAAAATCAATTGCGTTTTCTGTTGCAAACTTAACAAGACCGTCAATATCCTTTGCACCTACGTTTACGCAGGTTGCATCTTCTGCCATACCGCCGTTTCCGGGAAGTGCAAAGATTTCGTCGATTTCATTACTTAATTTAAGCTTTTTTATAATAGCATGTTCACGACCGCCTGAGCCGACAACCATTACTTTCATTGTGATTTCTCCTTTTCAGCCGGGATAGTCATTAATAAATCGGGAATTTAGCACAAAGCTCTGTTACTTCCTTTGTAACCTGCTCTTTGCTGCCTTCAAAGTCTGTAGCAATCTTCTTAATCCAGCCTGCAATAAGAAGCATTTCTTCTTCCTTGAAGCCTCTTGACGTTACAGCCGGTGTACCGATACGAAGACCGCTTGTTACAAATGGGCTCTGTGTTTCATTAGGAACGGTGTTTTTATTAACTGTGATGTGAACTTCGTCAAGACGGTGTTCCATCTCTTTACCTGTGATATCAAAAGCACGCAAGTCAACGAGCATAAGGTGATTATCCGTGCCATCTGAAACAATCTTAAAGCCTTCCTTTTTGAGTGCATCGCAAAGAACAGCCGCATTTTTAACAACCTGCTGCTGGTAAGCTTTGAACTCATCTGTCATTGCCTCACCGAATGCAACAGCCTTTGCTGCGATGATGTGCATAAGCGGACCGCCCTGTGTGCCGGGGAAAACAGCCTTGTCGATTGCCTTTGCATATTCTTCCTTACAAAGGATAAGACCGCCTCTCGGACCTCTGAGTGTTTTGTGAGTTGTTGATGTAACAACGTCTGAATAAGGTACCGGGTTGGGATGAAGTCCTGCAGCAACAAGTCCTGCAATATGAGCCATATCAACCATAAGGTATGCGCCAACCTCGTCACAGATTGCACGGCACTTCTTATAATCGATAATTCTTGAATATGCGCTCGCGCCTACAACAATCATCTTCGGCTTGCACTCAAGTGCAATATGGCGCATTTCTTCATAATCGATTACTTCTGTTTCTGAATCAACACCGTAAGGAACGATATTGAAATACTTACCTGAAATGTTTGCAGGTGAACCGTGAGAGAGGTGTCCACCCTCTGAAAGATTCATACCCATAACGGTGTCGCCCGGCTTAACGAGTGCAAAGAATGTTGCAAGGTTTGCATTTGCACCGCTGTGAGGCTGAACGTTTGCGTGTTCTGCACCGAAGATTTTCTTTGCTCTTTCGCGTGCAATTTCCTCTACCTTGTCAACACAGTAGCATCCGCCGTAGTATCTCTTTGACGGATAACCTTCTGCGTATTTGTTTGTAAGCACGCCGCCTGCTGCAAGGAGAACCGCCTTTGAAACGATGTTTTCTGAAGCGATGAGCTCGATGTTATGACGCTGACGCTCAAGCTCTTCACTGCAGGCACCTGCAACTTCGGGGTCAAAATTTATAAGTTCTTCAAAAAAATTCATCTTAAACCTCTGATTTATAAATTAATGATGGAAGAGTCTCATACCTGTGAATGCCATTGTGATGCCGTATTTGTCACAGCACTCGATAACGATGTCATCACGGATTGAGCCGCCCGGCTCTGCGATGTATGAAACACCACTCTTCTTTGCTCTTTCAATGTTGTCGCTGAACGGGAAGAATGCGTCAGAACCGACTGAAACGCCTGTGATTGTAGCAAGGTAAGCTGCCTGCTCCTCATCTGTGAACGGTTCAGGCTGACAAGTGAAATACTTCTGCCAGTTGCCGTCTGCGCAAACGTCTTCTTCGTTCTTATTGATGTAACCGTCGATTACGTTATCGCGGTTAGGTCTTGAAACGTCATCTCTGAACGGAAGGTTAAGAACCTTGTCGCTTTGACGAAGGTGCCAGATATCTGCCTTATTACCTGCAAGACGTGTACAGTGGATTCTTGACTGCTGACCTGCACCAACGCCGATTGCCTGACCGTCCTTTGCATAGCAGACTGAGTTTGACTGTGTATACTTAAGAGTGATAAGTGCGATGATAAGGTCACGCTTTGCCTCTTCGGGGAATTCCTTATTAGCTGTTACGATGTTCTGAAGCTGTGACTCGTCGATTTTATAATCGTTTCTGCCCTGCTCGAATGTGATGCCGTAAACAGTCTTCTGCTCGATCGGCTGCGGAACGTAGTCAGGGTCAATCTTTACGATGTGGTAGTTACCGTTTCTCTTTGTCTTGAGGATTTCAAGAGCTTCGTCTGTATAACCCGGAGCAATAACACCGTCAGAAACTTCGCGCTTGATGATGATAGCAGTTGTCTTGTCGCAGACGTCATAGAGTTTAATCCAGTCGCCGAAGGATGACATCCGGTCTGTACCTCTTGCACGGGCATAAGCACAAGCAAGCGGAGATTCGTCAAGACCTTCGATATCGTCTACGAAGCAAGCCTTCTTAAGCTTCTCGGGAAGCGGATTACCGACTGCTGCACAAGTCGGGCTTACATGCTTGAATGATGCTGCCGCAGGCATACCGAGAGCTTCTTTGAGCTCCTTTACAAGCTGCCATGAGTTGAAAGCATCAAGGAAATTGATAAAACCGGGTCTGCCTGCAAGAATTTCGATCGGAAGATCTGTTCCGTCGTTCATAAAGATCTTTGCGGGCTTCTGGTTGGGGTTACAACCGTATTTAAGTTCAAATTCTTTCATTTTCGTACACCTTCCTTTAATTATTTGTTCTTATTGATAAGACGGTTCTCTTCTGCACCTGTTTCAAGGTCGATGTAACGAACATAAAGAGAAATCTTATTGTCTTCGTTGAGGTTTGTCCAGAGTGTGTTTGTGAATTCGTCGATATCGTCGGGAATCATAACTCTTTCGGGCTCACCCTGGAAAGTCGGAATCGGGTTACCGTCGCACACATATGTGTGGATAAAGTGACCGAGACCTTCCTTTGAGGGATACATGAAGAGGTAACGTGCACAGTCTGAACCCTCTTCGTCAAGGCTCTTGAGGATGCTCATTTCATATGTGAAATCATTGTCGTTGAACTTGAGCATGCCGCTGATTCTCGGTGTGAAGTTCGGTGCATCGGGTTCAAACTCACGTGTCTTGAGAGCGCCGTTGAAGCACTTGCCTTCCTTGATGAATTCGTAAATTGTATCTGTCTGATCACCGTTTGTTACGATGAGCTTATTTTCATGCTTTCTGATAGCGGCATAGATGATAAGTGAAGGATCTTCAACCTTTGAAGCATCAAACGGTTCTGTGAAAACTGCTCCGTCTTTCTCTGAGAAAATACGGTTACGGCTGTTTTCGCTTCTGCCCATAATGAAATAAGCAGCAACTGCCTTCTTTGCATCTGCAGTTTTACCGATTACGATACCTCTGCCTACATATGAATTATCGCGGATGAGTTCGCCAATGTCATTAACCTTGTATATGTTCATATTCTTCACCTTTTTCCTTAATTTCTTTTGATACTAATTCTGCCGCTTCAGGCAGGATATTCCATTCTGCTTCCTGCATAACTCTTTTCTGCAGAGTTTCGGGAGTGTCCTGAGGCTCGATGTAAACTGCTCTCTGGAGAATAATCTGTCCGCCGTCGGGAATTTCGTTTACAAAATGCACCGTTGCACCTGTAACCTTGACACCGTAAGAAAGGGCAGCTTCGTGAACTTTAAGACCGTAAAAGCCTTCGCCGCAGAAAGACGGAATCAACGACGGATGAACGTTGATGATTCTTTTCGGATAGCTCGATGTAAAGCTCTCCGTAAGAATACCCATAAAGCCTGCAAGAATGATGAGTTCAATTACGTTTTCTATAAGAACGGATTTAACCTCCGCCTCAAAGGCTTCTCTTGTTGAGTATTCCTTATTGTTGATAACTGCGGTTTTGATTCCTGCATTTTCAGCACGTGTCAAAGCGTAAGCTCCCGGCTTATTGGAGATTACAAGCTCAATTTTACCGCTTTTTATAATGCCGCTTTTTTCGGCATCAATCAAAGCCTGAAGATTTGTGCCGCCGCCTGAAACAAGGACGGCAATTTTTGTCGGAGCAGTATTCATAGCCTCTCCCCCATTATTCAATGATAATCTTCTCGTCACCTGCAACGATTTCGCCGATTACATAAGCGTCCTCGCCGTTTGCCTTGAGAATTTCGATAGCCTTGTCTGCATCTTCCTTTGCAACAACAACGCTCATACCAACACCCATATTGTATGTGTTGAACATATCGCGCTCAGGAATGTTGCCTGTCTTTGCGATAAGGTCGAAAATCGGAAGAATGCGGATTGAAGCCTTGTCAATCTTTGCGCTGAAACCGTCAGGAAGGCTTCTTGGGATATTCTCGTAGAAGCCGCCGCCTGTGATATGAGAAACTGACTTAACAGTAACTTCCTCAAACAAAGCGAGCATAGGCTTTACATAAATCTTTGTCGGAGTAAGAAGTGTTTCACCGAGTGACTTGCCGCCAAGCTCCTCAAGCGGAGTTTTAATGTCTGCATTTTCGATATCGAAAACTTTTCTTACAAGTGAGAAACCGTTTGAATGAACACCTGATGAGGGAAGAGCGATGATAACGTCGCCTTCTTTAACAAGCTTATTGTTGACAATCTTATCCTTATCAACAACGCCTACTGAGAAGCCTGCCATATCGTATTCATCAATGGGATAGAAGCCGGGCATTTCAGCTGTTTCACCGCCGATGAGTGCTGAGCCTGACTGAACACAGCCTTCTGCAACACCTGCAACGATATCTGCAATTCTTTCGGGAATGTTCTTACCGCAAGCAATATAGTCAAGGAAGAACAAAGGCTTTGCACCGCAGCAGATAACATCGTTAACGCACATTGCAACACAGTCAATACCTACTGTGTCGTGCTTGTCCATAAGGAAAGCCATCTTGAGCTTTGTGCCGACGCCGTCTGTTCCGCTTACGAGTACAGGTTTTGAGATACCTGTAAGGTCAAGCTCGAAAAGACCGCCGAAACCGCCGATGTCTGATGATACTGAATTTGTGATTGTTCTTGCGATATGAGCCTTCATAAGCTCAACTGCTTTGTAACCTGCTGTAATGTCAACGCCCGCTGCTGCGTAGCTGTCAGATTTAGAGTTTGTATGCATAATTCTTATTCCTTTCCGTTCCAACAATATGTGCAAAGGTCGCATTCATCAAGTCCGATTGCTTCGATGAGACCTTCAAGTGACTGAAATTCGAGTGATGAGAAGTGGAACTTCTCGCATATTTTCTGACGAAGCATCTTTCCGCGTTCTGTTGAAGAATCGCTGTATTCGTTAAGATACTTTTCGCCTTCCTCGCCTTCAAGCTCCATAATTGTGCTTCTTGTTATAAGATCAAGGTCGCTTGTGTTTCGGGAGAAGTTAAGGTACTTGCAACCGTACATAATCGGCGGACAAGCTGAACGCATATGAACCGCCTTTGCTCCGTTTGAATAAAGGAACTCTACAGTTTCGCGAAGTTGAGTACCTCTTACAATTGAGTCGTCAACAAAGAGAAGGCTCTTATCATGAATGAGTTCACATACAGGAACCTGCTTCATTTTTGCAACCTTTTTTCTGTCGCTCTGCTTGCTTGACATAAAGCTTCTTGGCCATGTCGGAGTGTATTTGATAAAAGGTCTTGAGAATGGGATACGGCTCTTATTTGCGTAACCTATTGCGTGGGGTGTTCCCGAATCCGGCACACCGCTTACGTAGTCAACGCCTTCTGCATTGCCGACCTGCATATCGTGCTCTGCAAGAATCTCACCGTTACGGTAACGCATAACCTCAACGTTGACACCTTCATAAGTTGACGGTGAATAGCCGTAATATGACCAGAGGAATGCGCATATACGTTTTTTCTTACCCGGAGCAGCAAGCTGCTTGAGTGAATCGCAGGTAAATTCTACGATTTCTCCGGGACCGAGTTCCTTTTCGTCGTCATATCCGAGCTTCTGATATGCAAAGGATTCAAATGAAACACAGTAACCGTTTTCATTCTTTCCGACAAGAACAGGAATTCTTCCGAGCTTGTCGCGTGCCGCGATAATCGCACCGTCATTTTTGAGAATTAGGATTGAAGCTGTTCCGTCGATTACTTCCTGTGCAAAGTGGATACCTGCAACGAAGTCACTCTTCTGATTAATAAGTGCAGCAACAAGCTCGGTTGAGTTAACCTTACCGCCTGTCATTGCATTGAACTGACCGCCGCTGAAATCAAGGTATTGTTTTATAAGAGCGTCAGCATTGTTTATTACACCGACAATGCAGATTGCATATGTGCCGAGATTAGAACGAACAAGAAGTGGCTGCGGGTCAGAATCGCTGATACAGCCGATTGCTGATTTGCCCTTCATTTCATCGAAAACTTTTTCAAATTTTGTTCTGAACGGTGAGTTTTCGATGTTGTGAATATCTCTCTGCAAGCCGATTTCTTCGTCATAAGCCGCCATACCTCCGCGGCGTGTTCCGAGATGTGAATGGTAGTCTGTGCCGAAGAATACGTCATAGATCGCATCTCCCTTACAGGCTGCACCAAAAAAGCCTCCCATTTGTTTACCTCCTATCGTTGAAAGCCGTTCGCAAGGATTTTTGCGAAAACGGTGCCGGGTTTATTTATTGAATCTTTTCTCTATTTCTGCGTTCTTTTTAAGAACATTTTCTGATGCTGACTTTCTCTGTGCGTCAAGCTTTGCTGCAACTTCTTCATCGCTTACTGAAAGAATCTGAAGGGCAAGTAGAGCCGCATTTGCCGCGCCGTCGATTGCTACTGTTGCAACAGGGATACCTGCAGGCATCTGAACTGTTGAAAGAAGAGCATCAAGACCGTCAAGAGTTGATGACTTAACCGGAATACCGATTACGGGCAATGTTGAGTTTGCTGCGATTGCACCTGCGAGATGAGCAGCCTTACCTGCTGCTGCGATGATGGCACCGAAGCCGTTAGCACGTGCGTTTGCTGAAAACTCCTTTGCTTCAACGGGTGTTCTGTGTGCTGAGAAAACGTGCACTTCGTAAGGAACACCAAACTCGTCAAGAGTTGTCATTGCTTTTTCAACTACGGGCAAATCGCTGTCGCTACCCATAATAATTCCTATTTTTTTCATAATTAAATCCTCCAAAAAAAGCATACGGACAGTCCTATATAATCAACAGGACTGCCCAGACGGTCGGCTTTAAATTTCCTTTTGCTCCCCTGTGGTTTTCCACAATTCCGTCAGTCACAAAAGGGCTTAAAATATTATGGATTTATTATACCAAAAACCGCCGTCAAGGTCAACTTAATCAAGTGTAAAAGTTTGTCCTTTGTTTTCGCTGTTGTCTATCAAATTTATACAAATTACTCAGCTTTTGTTTCGCAATAAATGCATCTGTAAACCGCTTTTTCGCCGTTTGTTGTCTTTTTGAAAATATGCGGCAATTCCTGCTCAACCGAAGTGATGCAACGCGGATTTTTGCATTTGATAACATTAGTAAGTTTTTCAGGCAAGGAAACCTTTCTTTTTTCAACAAGAATGCTGTCCTTGATTATGTCAACAGTAACTCCGGGATCAACATAACCGAGGAGCTCAACGTCAACATCGATGTCGGCATCGACCTTGATTATGTCCTTTTTGCCCATTTTATTACTGCTTACGTTTTTGATTATGGCAACAGAGCAGTCAAGCTCATCAAGCTTGAGAAGGTTATAAATCTGCATACCCTTACCTGCTGCGATATGGTCAATAACAATTCCGTTTCTGATTGAATCAATATTCATTTATTTTACCTCCAGAAGCTTAAGTATCAAAGCCATTCTCATATACTTTCCGTTAAGCACCTGATCGAAATAGCATGCTCTGGGATCGTCGTCAACAGCAACGCTGATTTCATTTACTCTGGGCAACGGATGCATTATGCAAAGATCCTTCTTTGCTGTTTCAAGCTTTTCGGGAGTGAGAATATAGCTGTCCTTAAGACGAAGATAATCCTCTTCATTGAAGAAACGTTCACGCTGAACACGTGTCATATAGAGAATATCAAGCTCGGGCATTACCGCTTCAAGATCGGTTGTCTGCACGTATTCAAGATTATTCTTCTGAATGATGTCCTTCTTTACGTAGCTGGGCAACTTAAGTTCTTCGGGAGAGATAAGCACAAACTTCACGTTCTTATATCTTGAAAGAGCGCTGATGAGAGAATGTACCGTTCTGCCGAACTTGAGGTCGCCGCAGAAACCGACGGTGATATCGTTGAATCTGCCCTTTTCACGGCTGATTGTAAGAAGGTCGGCAAGTGTCTGTGTCGGGTGGTTGTGTCCGCCGTCACCTGCATTGATTACGGGAACACTTGCGTTCATTGATGCAACAAGCGGTGCACCCTCTTTCGGGTGGCGCATCGCGATAATATCTGCATAGCAGGAAATTGTTTTTGCTGTGTCTGCAACGCTTTCGCCCTTTGCCGCTGAGCTTGACTTCGCGTCTGACATGCTAAGCACGTTACCGCCGAGCTCGTACATTGCCGCTTCAAAGCTGAGTCTTGTTCTTGTTGAAGGCTCAAAGAAAAGGGTTGCAAGTTTCTTGCCTGCACACTTGTGCGCATACTTTTCGGGGTCAGCGATAATATCGTTTGCACAAGCTACAAGCTCGTCGAGTTCTTCGACAGAGAGATCAAGAATATCGATTACACTTCTCATTATTTCGCTCCTCCGATCCAGCTTTCGTCGGACGGGTTGTTTCTGAATGCGATAAGTCTCTGAATATCTTCTGTTGCGATGTAGCCTTCTTCAGCAGCTACTTCTGCAATTACATCAAAGTTTGTAAGGCTGTAGTTTGTAACGTTTGCTTCCTCAAGGCGTACAAGGCCTTTCTTCATACCGTATGTGAAGATTGAAACGATGCCGAGAACCTCTGCACCTGCTTCACGAAGTACGTTTACAACCTCAATTACGCTACCGCCTGTTGAGATAAGGTCTTCAACAACAACAACCTTCTGGCCCGGAAGAAGCTTACCTTCGATCTGGTTCTGTCTGCCGTGATCCTTATTGCCTGAACGTACATAACCCATAGGCATATCAAGGATATGAGCTGTGATAGCAGCGTGAGCGATACCTGCAGTTGATGTACCCATAAGTACTTCTGCTTCAGGATATTTCTCCTTGATAAGTGTTGCAAGACCGTTTTCAACATCTGTTCTTACATCGGGTGCTGTAAGTGTAAGTCTGTTGTCGCAGTAAACAGGGCTTTTGATTCCGCTTGCCCATGTGAACGGCTCTTCAGGACGGAAGAAAACCGCCTTAATCTTAAGTAAATCCTTTGCAATAAGCTTCTCCATAGTTTTAATCTCCTTTATATAAATTCTAATTATAATCTTAGTCTACAAATTCAGCAACGCATCTGTTGTATGCTGCTACGGGATCTGCTGCCGCTGTGATAGGTCTGCCGACTACGATATAGTCCGAACCGATTTTCTTAGCTTCTGCAGGAGTCATAACTCTTACCTGGTCGCCGATGTCGCCGTCTGCGAATCTTACGCCCGGTGTTACTGTTACGAAACCGTCACCACATGTTTCGTGTACCTTGCCTGCCTCAAGGGGTGAGCAGACAACACCGTCAAGACCTGCAAGCTTTGCGTTATGAGCATAGTGCATAACAACCTTGTCGATAGGCTCATTGATAAGAAGGTCGTTCTTCATTCTTTCTTCGCTTGTTGAAGTGAGCTGAGTTACGGCAATAAGAATCGG
>JAZSID010000145.1:0-87002 GCA_045533625.1 Acutalibacteraceae bacterium
CATGGCTACGATCCGACTTCGTTTTCTGACCGAGACCGAACATTGTACGATATTCGTTCATCTTTGCATAACCGAGCTTTGCACCGCAATCATAGAAGAACGAGTTACACGATTCGCAAAGCGCCGTCACAACTCCCTGGAAAGAAGTCGTATGCGCCTGTTCACATTTAAAGTTCTGGTCAAGATATTTATATGACCCGTCACAAAAAACCTGTGTGTCCGAGTCAATAATTCCCTCTTCAAGTGCCGCTATGGCAACCGACATCTTGATAGTGGAGCCGGGAACATAAGTGCTTAAAAGTGCACGGTTATAAAGCGGATTCGAATCCTTGTCCGCAATAAGCATTTCATAGTCTTCGGTATATGTTTCATTGTTATAAGTAGGGTAAGTAGCAGATGCCAATAATTCGCCCGTGTTGACTTTTATGACAACTGCGGCACCTGCAGACGGAATGGGTTTGGAAATGGAGTTGAGAACTCTCTCTAAAGAATCCTGAACTACTTTTTGAAGATTCATATCAAGAGTCGTGATAATTGTATTACCCTGAATCGGTTCTACCGTAATTTCCGTCTTTTTTGTACCGTCAGCCTCGGTATAAACAGTTTTTTCGCCGCTGATGCCTTTCAGATAGCTTTCAAAAGCTCCCTCAAGACCGCTTTTTCCGATTACGTCATTCAGTCCGTAACCTTCATCTTTAAGCCGTGCGTATTCCTCGGCGCTTATCGGTCCTACAAGCCCCAGAACGTGCGGAGCAATTTCTCCGTCGTTGTACTCTCGGTATGAGACAATTTCAACGTTGACACCGCGGTAATAGTTGCTGTTTTCTTTAATCTTTGCAACAAGCTCAGTTGATGCATCCTGTGCAAAGGTATACGGATAGTTAGCATTGAACGAAAGTCGCTTCATCTCGTAACGGACCGATGCAATCTTTCGCGCATCCTCCATGCTGTAAGATTCCAGCTCAAACATCTTGATAAGCTCGTCCATACAGTTTTGCGGCGTAGCATAGTCATTCAGGTTAAGAAGGTCTCTTCCTTTCATTACGCTGATGTCATATTCTCTGTCCGCTTCAAACATCAGTAAACCTGTCGGCAAATAGAGAATCGGCAGATTGTCTACCCACTCTTCGCCGTTTATTTCGAAAAGCTTTATAAGACTGAAAATAAGCTCGTTTCTTTCTGCATTCGTTTTAGGAAAATCGGCACTTTCGAAAATAACCGAGTTACCCTGTCTGTTTGAAACCAGGGGAGTGCCGTTTCTGTCAAGGAGTTCGCCTCGGGCCGCCGATACGATAGATTTTTTTGTCGAAACAGAACGGATCGAATCATATTTGTCTGCATCTATTACCTGAATTTTGACAAGTGTGAATGCAAAAACGACAAATGCCGCCAGAATTATGCAAAGACTTGCCAATACTCTTGTTCGTGAAAGAAAAGAATTCAACCGCATCAACCTCCCTTTTATTTTAAATTAATCTTTCAGTTAAGTTTTTTCTGCGCAAACCTTATCAGAAAATAGAATGCGGGAAAAAACAGCATTGTATATATTCCCGACGGTATGTAAAAAGTAAGCAGCTTGTATGCGCCGTCAAAGTTTCCGCTGAAAATATAATCCTTGAGCCAGCAGACAAAAAGATACAGTATAACCGAACTTCCTGAAAGTAAAAATCCTGTTACGATATTATTTCTCATGAGATATGTTATCAGACATCCGCACGCAAAACCGATTGCCGTCATCATTATCGCCTGATAATGACCGCCCGACGGGGATGATATATCCCACAAAAGTCCCGAAAACAGTCCGAAAAACATTCCCGGCATTTCACGTTCAAACATTGCAATGCTTACCAATGCCGGAATAAGAATGAACGCTCTGAAACCGAAAAAAGACGGAAGTAAACCTGCGGTATTCTGAAGCATTACAACACAAAGCAAGCCCACTGCGTAGCAAGCTCTTCTTATGTATATTTTTTTGTTGTCAAATTCACTTCCGGTCACTTATGCTTCTCCTGAAAATCATTTGCTGAAATCGGTTATAATGAAAACATCAATAAGACTGTCGAAATCAACATACGGCTTTATGATGGCGTATGCCGAAATATTCTCTGTCGCATCCGTAATCTCGGTTACCTCACCGATAAGAAGATCTTTCGGATAAATTCCGCCCGTACCCGATGTACATACAATTCCGCCCGTTGACATGGCTGTTGTTCTTGTAGCACCTGCAAGACGGATAAGACCGTTATCCGCAAGCGAAGCCGTTGTTTCGATATATCCCGCTTCGCGCGTACGGATTTCAAAAGCACTGACGAATACTCCCGGATTTAAAAGTGTGCTGACCGTACACTGAGTAGGACTTACCGAAGTAACAACGCCGACAAGATAGCTCTCATAAATTACGGGGTCATCGACTTCAATATCATGAAGAGAACCTTTATTAAGCGTCATTGTTCCGTATGCACCCGAAGGGTCGGATGAAATATTTGATGCCGGAACAAAACGGTAATCGGGATTATCCTCTTTTATTTCGAGAAACTTTTCATACAGTTCAAGCTTTTGCTGAAGCTGTTCGTAATCGGCAACCTTTGCTCTGCTTGACGAAAGTTCTTTGCGAAGCTCTTTAACCTTCTCTTCGTAGTACGCAGAGGAGCGGAAGCTTATCTGCAAGTTGTCAAGACCTGCCGCAGCTTTTGCCGCAAGTCGCTCAACGGGACCGAAAACAAAGCTTACCGCCATCGAAAACGGAGATTCTTTTTCGTACGTCAGGGCAGAAAGTGCCGAACCGCACAAAAGCACCGCGATAACAGCCGCAAACGCTTTGAAAGTGTAGCTTTTAAAAAAACGTTTCATTCTGTGAACTCACCACAAATCATTTTCTGTTGCTTGAGAATTTTGCCAATGCACTGCTTTCAAGACAAATGCCCGTTCCGTCAACAACACAGTCAAGCGGTTTTTCCGCAACAAGCACGGGAATTCTTGTTTCTTCCGCAATAAGTCTGTCAAGACCGCGAAGAAGCGCTCCGCCGCCCGTAAGCATAATACCGTGGTCGATGATATCGGACGCAAGCTCGGGAGGAGTCTTTTCAAGAGTAAGCTTTACTGCATCGAGAATTGCATTAACGGGATCTTCCATTGCTTCGCGGACTTCCTCCGAAGTAATCTCGATGTGCTTGGGCAGACCGTCCATGAGGTTTCTGCCCTTAATGTGCATGGCACCCTCTCCGTCATAAGGATATGCAGAGCCGATTTTTATTTTGATCTCCTCGGCAGTTCTGTCACCGATAAGAAGATTATATTTCTTTTTAATGTATGCAATTATTGCTTCATCGAAAGTATTGCCTGCAACTCTTGCAGAACGTGAAGTTACGATATCTCCGAGCGAAATAACCGCTACTTCCGCAGTACCTCCGCCAATATCAACAACCATACTGCCCGTTGCTTCGCCAACAGGAAGTCTTGCACCGATTGCCGCCGCCATAGGCTCTTCGATAAGGCTGACAAACTTTGCGCCTGCACTTTTGGCAGCATCGTAAACGGCACGTCTTTCAACCTCGGTAACGCCTGAAGGGATACAGATCATAACTCTTGCTCTGCTGAAAGGCGAACTGCTGACGGCACGGCGGATAAATGCCTTTAACATTTCCGCAGTAATTTCAAAGTCGGCAATAACGCCGTCTTTTAACGGGCGAACGGCGGTGATTGAGCCGGGAGTACGGCCAATCATCTCTTTCGCTTCGGCACCGACAGCAACAACTCTGGGAGGATTGCTTCTCTGGTCAACCGCTACAACAGACGGCTCTCTTATCACAATACCTTTTCCCTTAACAAAAACAAGTGTATTTGCAGTACCGAGATCGATACCTATATCCTGTGAAAACAGTAACATCAGGATTCCTCCTTATTTGAATACGATTGAATTAAGAACGCTGTTAAAATCGACGCTCTGTTCTTTTGCCGCATCAACGGTACAGGTTATCTGAAAAACCGTTGTTCCGACCGAAAGTACATACGTCTTTCGGATAACGTTGCCGATTTCATATTTTACGCAAGTTGCGGGAAGTTTACCGACTTTAGAATCTGTCTGTTCAAATTCATACTCGGCATCCCCGAGTTTTGCTCTTGAGTTTTCCATTTCCTGAAGGACACTTGCAACATTTTCACCCATGTCATCATAGATAGAAACAGTTGCTCCCGTTTCGGTATGAGAAAGAATTATGCGGTTTGCGCCATCCTGTGTCCATCCTTCGGGAATGGTTACGGAGTAATATTTATTTTCTGCCTTTTTTTCGTCCTCTATAAGATTGGGGAAAGTAATGGAGTTTGTGGCATATTCTTCTTTCTGAATTACGGAAACAGTCTCGCCGTTTTCATCCGTTACCGTCTGTGTCGGAGCAGGGATGGGCTTTTTTGTTTTACTGTCTGTCATTACCTCAACAAGATTCCCGTGTTTATCCTGTATTGTAACGCCGTTTTCATCTGTTACAAGAATGTGTTCCATTCCCTGTTTGTCAACAATCAGAACACCGTACTTACTGCGTTTTTCACATGCGGCAAAAGAGAATAATGCCAAAATAAAAACAAGAAATACACAAAATGCTCTTTTATTCATTTATTATGCCCATTCCTTTCCTTACAAACCGATAAGAACAAGATTATTTTACTTTTTTAGTTGAGGGATTTTCTCCTACCTCAACAAGGACAAATGCAAGTGTCCAGAGGATTACGGCACATGCACAACCAATCATCAGAAATCCTGCCGAAGTTATCTGCAAAACTCTGATTTTTACAACGGCACCTACAAGCCAGCTGAGAATACCCGATTCCATAAGACCAAAATCGGAAACGCCGATGCTTCCGTCAACAAACGGCTGTGCAAACGCATTAAATGCCACAAACATTCCGACAAGGCTCAGAATCGTTATAACGGACGTGATGAGAACGCCTCTTCTTTTTCTGCCGAAAATTGCAATTGCGGCAGTAATTACCGCAAGCAAAACCGCCACAGCAAGAAAAGAACCTGATGTAATAAGCGCCGGCAAGGTTGCTTTGACCTCTTCAGAAAGAGTGAGGTCTCCAAAGCCTTCAAAAGTGCTTCCTTTTCCGAAGAAAAGAGCATAGATATCGTAAAGGCTCATCGACTCTCCGATGTATGAATCTAAAAGAGCTACGTCGCCGACAAGGCGGATCATCGGACTGAACAAGGCAATCGGAATTATTGCCAGCGACAAAAGCGCCGCAACCGATTTATAAACTATTCTGTATACCATATCGGCAATCCTTTCTTATTTCCAGGAGGAATTGAGCGCAACAGTTCTGTTGATGATAATATTATCGGGAGTGCTGTCTTTATCTGCACAAAAATATCCCTGACGCATAAACTGGAATACATCACCGCTCTTTACGTCGCGAAGACCGCCTTCAAGAAGACAATCTTTAAGAACAACCAGAGATTCGGGATTGAAATGCTTTTCGTAATCGTCGCTCGGATCCTCAACGTTGAAAAGTCTGTCATAAAGACGAACCTCCGCCTTGACGCAATCAGCCGCACTTACCCAGTGAAGTGTACCCTTGACTTTTCTGCCGTCGGGAGAATTTCCGCCCTTGCTTTCGGGGTCATAGGTACAGTGAAGACAGGTAACTTCTCCGTTCTCGTCTGTTTCGTAGCTTTCACAGCGAACAAAATATGCACTCTTGAGACGGACTTCGTTACCGGGATACAGACGGAAATACTTCTTTACGGGCTCTGCCATAAAGTCGTCCTGTTCAACATATATCTCTCTTGAGAAAGTAACCTTTCTCGTACCCATTTCGGGATGATCGGGATGTACCTCAACCTCAAGCTCTTCTGTCTGACCTTCGGGGTAGTTGTCAATAATAACCTTGAGAGGACGAAGTACTGCCATGGCTCTCGGAGCAGTATCGCCGAGTGCATCTCTGGCACAAGCTTCCAAAAGACCGTAGTCAACAACACTGTTTGCCTTGGCAACACCGACTCTTTCTATAAAGTCACGGACTGCCGCCGCGGGATATCCTCTTCTGCGGATACCGCTGAGTGTAACCATTCTCGGGTCATCCCAGCCGCTGACGATTCCTTTTTCTACCATTTCAAGACATTTTCTCTTGCTTGTTACGCAATAATTGAGGTTAAGTCTTGCAAACTCTATCTGTCTGGGCGGCTCTTCAAAACCGATTTCATTAATGAACCAGTTGTAAAGCGGACGGTGATTTTCAAATTCAAGTGAGCAGAGAGAATATGTTACTCTCTCCTTTGCGTCAGAAAGAGGATGTGCAAAGTCGTACATCGGATAAACGCACCACTTGTCACCTGTCTGGTGATGTGAAACGTGAGAAATTCTGTAAATAACAGGGTCACGCATATTAAGGTTCGGTGATGCCATATCAATCGTTGCACGAAGCATCTTTTCACCGTTACCGAATTCACCGTCTGTCATACGCTTGAAGAGGTCCATGTTCTCCTCAACCGAACGGTTTCTGTACGGACTTTCCTTACCCGGCTCGGTAAGAGTACCTCTGTATTCGCGGATTTCGTCAGCGGTAAGGTCGTCAACATAAGCCTTGCCGTCCTGAATGAGCTTGAGAGCGCACTCGTAAACGAAATCGAAATAACCTGAAGCGTAGAAAATATTCTCCCACTTGAAGCCAAGCCACTGAATGTCTTCCTTGATTGCCTCGATGTATTCGACATCCTCTCTTGACGGGTTTGTATCATCAAAACGAAGATTGCAGATGCCGTTATACTTTTCAGCTGTGCTGAAGTCGATGCACAAAGCCTTTGCGTGACCGATGTGGAGATATCCGTTCGGTTCAGGCGGGAAACGGGTCTGCACACGGGTGTTAACTCCGTTCTTAAGGTCTTCATCTATAAAATCGTGAATAAAATTGGAAACTTTCATTTCTTCTTCCATTTTCAATACCCCCTGTTATTTATATTCATTGAGTGCGTTTGTAAGTCTTGCCTTGATTTCATCATTGCCGAGAAGGGCGATGATTGAATGAAGGTCAGGTGTGTTACGGCGTGATGTTATTGCAACACGGATAACCGTTGAAATGTCTCCGACGTGACCCTTGAAAGCTTCGGGATTTTTCTTATACTCCTTTACGTTGGGAGTAAAGCCGAGAGGCTCGCAAAGCTCCTTAATTTTATTGAACCAGGTGTCCTTATCATCCTCTGCATCAAACACGTTAAGATAAGCTTCAAGAATTGCCGCAGCGTCTTCTTTTGAGATATTTTCGGGAAGAGTGTAATCGGGAGTATAGATTTCATTATAGAAATATGAAATATAGTCCTTGATTTCGTCCCATTTTGCAATGTCCTTACGAGGCTTTGCGGTTCCTCTGTCGATTGAAAGAATACCCTTTGCAAATGCTTCATCGGCAGAAAGAAGCTTGTAAAGTTCTTCGTCAAAAGCCTTTGCCCACGCAAGTGCTTTTTCATAGACATCGTCAGCAGTCATAAGTGAAATTACGTTTTTGCTGACGTCGTTGAGCTTATTGAGGTCAAACAACGCACCGCTTGCGCTCATCTTCTTAAGATTGAACGGGAAAGCTGACTGAGGTGCATCCTTGTTTGTCTTTCTCCAATCCTCAAAGTTTGAGTTTGCGATTGTGAGAAGGTATTCAATAACACTTTCCTTCGGATAACCGCTTTCTGTGTAGAATGAAACGGAAGCTTCAGGATCCTTACGCTTTGAAAGCTTACGCTTACCGCCGTTATCCTCTTTCATAATCGGTGAAATGTGTGCAAACTTCGGCACTTTATATTCACAAGCCTTGAAAAGCTGAATGTGTGTAGGTACGGAAGAAATCCATTCGTCACCGCGTACAACGTGAGTTGTTCTCATAAAGTGGTCATCAACTGCGTGTGCGAAATGGTATGTCGGGATACCGTCAGTTTTAAGAAGGACGATATCCTGAATGTTTTCGGGCATTTCAATTTTGCCCTTGATAAGGTCTTCAAACTTGATTCTGTTTTCAGGCTTTCCGGGTGAGCGAAGACGAACCGTAAACGGTTTACCTGATTCGATATTCGCCTGTTGCTCCTCAAAGCTGAGGTCACGGCACTTTGCCCATTCGCCGAAGTAGCCCTGAATTGAAGTGCCTGCAGTTTCCTGCTCAGCACGGATTGCAGTAAGCTCATCTTCTGAACAGAAGCAAGGATAAGCAAGTCCTTTTATAACAAGAGATTTTGCAATTGTCTGGTAAACTTCTTTTCTGTGGCTCTGCTGATACGGGCCGTAGTCGCCTCTTTCAGCGTTGAAGCCGATTACGCCTTCGTCAGGCTCCATACCGAAATCACTGAGACCCTGGATAATTGCAGAAACACCGTCTTCAATCTCTCTCTTTTTGTCGGTATCTTCAATTCGGAGGATGAAAACTCCGTCATCGGTTGCTCTTGTTGTAAGACGTGCAACCATTGAAGCGAAAAGACCGCCGAGGTGGAGGAAACCTGTCGGGCTCGGTGCGAAACGGGAAACTCTCGCGCCCTCTGACAACCCTCTTTCGGGATATATTTTTTCATAATCCTCAGGAGTTTTTGTTATGTGTGGAAACATCAACTCCGCAAGTTTTTCATAATTGCTCATATTAAATGCTCCTTAAAAAGGTATAGATTTTTCACTTATACCCCAAGATAAATATACACTGTATATTATCGCAGAAAATGTCGCAAGTATCAAGAGTTAATTTCGAAAATTTAGATAAAATCTTCAATAAAAATACTATTCAATTTACTTTTAATGTTGATTGTGGTATTATTGAAGAAAAGGTGGTGATTTCGTGAGTATTTCAAAGACTACAAAAGAAATATACAACGAACTTCTTAAGATTTCTGATTTACACTCTGTTCCTGAACTGAACGGTGAAATCCTGATTTGGAGATTATATAAAAATACTTATATAAAAGCGTATTGCGATGGTTATGATTCTTGCATTGAAATAATCAGTGACTCTCCTTGGAAAGGTCAACTGACTCATTGGCACCCAGAGGAAGATGAGATTTTCAACCATCTTTATACTCTTGGTAAAAAAGGAAACATTCTTGTTTTAAAAAAAGTTCTGTCGCATTATGATATTATTTATATAGGAGAACCTGATAAATACCATTTAAATAAAAACAAAAAATGGCAGTGGGGCAAATTAATATATCTGGAACAAAAATAAATTTACAGCAGAGTGAATTCACTCTGCTGTATCTCTTTTTTACAAAACCTTGTACATAATTATTTATTTCACCAACGGCATTTCCGTCATACGGAGATTTGTGCAGCCGTAAGGTATCATTTCAAGTTCGACGGCTTCGCCTGTCGGCACTCGTGATGACGGTACTTCCGTGCAGATTCCGTCAACGATTTCCCACTCTATCGGCACAAACTTCGCCTTGATTTTAAGCGGAGCTTCTTCGGGTGAAAACGGCATATTGCCAACCTCACCAAAGCTGACTTCAAAGCTGTCATCAGCAAAAGCGTAATTCCACGGTGTTGTCGGATAAATTTCATAATCGCAGTACGGGAATTTTCTTTCAACTTCGTTACGGACATATTCTTTCTTTTCCCATCTTTCACCTATCGGAAGTGAGAATGTAAGATTTCCGCGTCTGACGCAGTACATATCGTTATCACGCTCGTAAAGCTTTGCTTCAAAACTGAAAGTTACATTGACCGTCGCTTCATTTTCAAGCTTTACGGTTATTTTATTATAGCCTGTTTTTGCATCTGATGAGTTGATTTTCGTATTTACCGCACCATCGGGAACTCTGAGATAAAGTGCGACTTCGCACGGCTTTTCAGCCTTTATTTTAACCGAGTAACCGTCCTCAAAAGGATAGTTTGTTATGATTTCTGCGGTTATATTTCCGTCAGTAAGCTTTGACGGAGCGATTGCCGTTACCGCAATTCCGTCCTCTGCCTTCATAAACGTGCTCATCGCAAACTTCGGCCAACCCTGGTTGAAGTTTGCCGTACAGCAACCGTAATTCGGTTCAAGACCGAAGAGGTGAGATTCTTCTGAATTCGTATCAAAAGGCTGTTTACCGTCCGGAAAACGCACACACTGCATCTGGTTTGACATCTGGTCGTACTGATGCGACCACATATCGGGGCTTATTGTTGCAGGCAATGCGTTAAACGTTGCTTTTTCAAGCATATCTGCCCAATAAGCATCACCCGTAATTGCCGTGAGCCATTCGTAGGAATACATCGCTTCCGTTACGGAGCAACACTCTGAGCCGTGAATCGGACTTCTTCCGCTGAGGCATTCGTCGCCTGAAAAATGCTCGCAAGCCATTCCGTGGTCACGGAGAAGGATTTCTATGCTGTTTTTCGCAAAAGCATTTGAATCTTTACCCGTAAAACGGGAAAGAAGCGCATATGCTTTTATCATCATACCCATATTTACAACGTGGTTAAGGAAGCTCCAACGCTCACGTCTTTCGGCATATCGCCAATCCGAGAAAAGCTTTTCGTAATCCACACCGTGAATTTCAAGCTTCTGCACAAGGTCGAGCATCCAGTTCTCAGGCTGTCTTTCATAAAGCCACATGAGAGGAACAAGACATTCAAACCACCTTGCAGCTGCCCAATCGAAGAGAATATTACTCTCAATATGACGGTCAAGATTCTTAAGTGCCTTATAAATTACGGGTTGAATTTTCTCTTCGTCCTTGGCACAGTCTGCGTAAAGAGCAAGCACCTTGCAGATGAGAAAAACTGCCCAAACATCATATTCGTTGCGTTTTTCACGCGGACACGGTGCAATCCAACCATCTTCCTGCTGACGTTCAACAATTGCATCGATATATTTTTTCGCTCTTGCAATCAGGTCCTCATCCTCAAGCTGATATGCAAGAGGAATGAAACCGTCGAGCCAATAAGGTACTCGTTCCCAACCTTCACAACTGCCGCCAACCCACGCGCTGTCGCGGATATCGGGCCAGATTTTGTCGAGGTTGCCTGAAAGACCTTCCGCCTGAATACGGAGCTGATTTTCAAGCCAACCTGTCGGTTTGAGTTCGTTTGTTGTGTATTGTTTGAAAACTAAAGGTTTTAACACTTTAATCACCTCTTAGGTAATACCAAGCTTCTTTGCCATTTCTGCTGTCTGGAGTTCGAGCATTTTTGAAACGCCTTCCTCCTGCATCGTGATGCCGTAAAGGACGTCTGCTTCTTCCATTGTACCGCGTCTGTGAGTGATGAGAATGAACTGTGTGTTCTGCGTCATACGTCGTACATACTGTGCGTAACGTGTAACGTTGACATCGTCAAGTGCAGCCTCAACCTCGTCGAAAATACAGAACGGTGACGGAGAAACTTTAAGAATTGAGAAGAGAAGTGCAATTGCCGCAAGTCCCTTTTCACCACCTGAAAGAAGGTCGATGTTCTGAACATTCTTGCCCGGCGGCTGAACCTTGATTTCGATGTTACATTCAAGAACATCGTGCTGATTTTCAAGAATAAGCTCAGCCTTACCGCCGCCGAAGAGTTCAACGAATGTTTCGCCGAAGTAGCTGTTGATGCGTACAAACTGCTCCTTGAACTGCTCTGCCATTCTGCCCGTAAGGTCGCCGATAAGACGGGTAAGCTCCTCACGTGAACGCTCGATATCGTCAAGCTGTTCTTTCATAAATGCGTAGCGTTCCGAAACCTCGGCGTATTCTTCGATTGCACCGACGTTTACGCTGCCGAGAGCTCGTATTTTGCCCTTGATTTCCTGCAAGGTACGGTGCGCTTTCTGGTAATCGTCGATAACGATATTCATTGCCTCGGCCTCGCTCTTTGTGAGCTGATATTCATCGTAGAGCTTGTTGATTGCATCGTCAAGCTGTTTGAGCATCGTTTCCTTACGCTCCTCAAGACGTGCAAGCTCGCCGCTGATTTTTTCGCGTTCAGAGTTCTTTTCGCGCTCTTCTGCGCGAAGTCTTGCGCTTGCGGCATCACATTCCGTACGTTCCTTGATAAGTGACTCAACGTCGCCCTTGGACTGTGCGCCCATTGAACGGAGTTCCGCCGCTTTCTTTTCAAGTTCTACTATTTTATTTTCAATTTCTTTGTTTGCGTTTTCGATAACTGCAATCTCTTCGTTAAGGTCGTCAAGCTTGCCCTCGTGGCTTGCCATACGTCTTATGAGCAAATCAACAGCCTCGCGACGTGCCTGAATATCCTTTTCATAGGCAAGGATATCAAGGTTTATTCTCGCTTCAAGCTGAGCAAGATTTTCCCTCTTTTCTTCAAGCTGTTCTCTGCCGTGAGTAACAACGTCGAGGTCAGCCTGCAAAGAGCCGAGTTCCTTGTTGAATCCGTCAATTTCAGCCTGAGCTTTTGCCTTGAGCTCTTCAAGGTCACTTATACGAAGGTTTGCATTCTGCTTTTCACGGCGAAGCTCTTCAAGAGCCGCATTTGCCGTATCAAGCTTACCGTCAATGAGTGAAAGCTCGCTTTCTTTACGGATAACATCTTCCTGCGTGCGCTTGAGGTCAGCCTGCGAAGCATCAAGGTCAGCCTTGACAAGAGCAAGCTCTTCGCTGAGTTTCTTGTACTCTTCCTGGCTTACCTGCTGCTGAGCAACGAGTTCTTTCATCTGCGCATTGAGTTTATCGATTTCGTTGCCTCGGCTGAGGATACCTGCATTGTGCCCTCTTGAACCACCTGTCATTGAACCGCCTGCGTTGACAACCTGACCGTCAAGAGTAACAATTTTGAAACGGTAGTCATACTTCTTCGCAATTGCAATTGCGCTGTCAAGGTCTTCCGCAACAGCCGTACGTCCGAGAAGCGACTTGATAACCTCGCTGTACTTCTCTTCGTAATCAAGAAGCTCGTCTGCCATATCGATAAAACCGTAGCAATCATCAAGACCTTTTTCCGTGAAAGGCTTCGCCTTGACTGACGTCAACGGAAGGAATGTTGCACGTCCGCCCTTCTTCTCTTTAAGGAAGTTGATTGCGCGTTTCGCATCGTTTTCGTTGTCTGTAACGATATTCTGAATTGCCGCACCGAGAGCTGTTTCAACTGCGACGGCATATCTGTCGCTTACGTTGATAAGCTGTGAAAGCGGACCGTGAATACCGCGGAGCATTCCGCCCTTTGCCTCGCGCACGATTGACTTAACCGCACCCGAATAACCTTCCATATTCTTTTCCATTTCGTCAAGAATACGGATTTTATCTTTCTTCTGAAGAATGTCAAGACCGCGGGCATCGATTTCACCCTTAAGCTTTTCTGCTTTTTCCTCACGGTTCTGCACACGGAGATTGTAGCCCGAAACGGCATTAAGAATCTGTGTTTCTTCTTCTTTCATTTTGTCAAGCTCTGCCTGACACTCGTTTTTCTTGCCCTCAAGCTCAGTTATGTAACCGTTACGGGTTGAAAGAACGCCGTCAATGTTGCTGACACGTCCCATAATTTCTTCAATTGAAGAATTAGCCGTTGTTTCTTCGATTCGCTTGTCGGCAATTTTATTTGTAATCTCAGTAATCTTCTGCGAAAGGTCTACGATTTTATCTGAAAACTCACTGTTTTCAAGTCTTGCATTTGCAATATCAGCGGCAGCAAGGTCAAGCTCGCTCTTCTTTGAAGCGATTTCGTTGAGCAATTCGTCGATTTCTTTCTTCGACTCTTCAATCTCTGCGCTGAGTCCCTTTTCGCTGTCTGCGGCATCCGTCATATCACGGCGGATACGCTCAATCGTCTGGTTGTTATGAAGAATTGTATTTTTCTCAACGGAAATTTCACCGTCGATATGCACAGCCTGCTCCTCGTATGCGGTTGCATTAAGGCGGATGTTATCGATACGGACTGTGATGTCCTGACTTTTTGCAAAGATATTTTCCGTTTCCTGCTCAATGACATTAAGTGCCGCTTCAATACCGTCATACTGTGCCTGAGCGATTGAAAGCTTGTCCTCCTGCTCACGGAGCTTCGTTTTTGAAGTTTCGATTGTGTTGAGCCAGAGACCGATTTCAAGCTCCTTCTTTTCGGCAGCAAGAACAAGGAATTTCTGTGCCTTTTCGCTCTGTACCTTCAAAGGCCCGACACGGCTTTCAAGCTCTGCAAGGATATCGCGAAGACGGACAAGATTTTCCTCTGCCTGCGCAAGTTTTCTGTTTGCATCGTTACGGCGATAACGGAAATGAGAAATTCCCGCAGCTTCTTCAAGCATTTCACGACGCTGACCTGACTTTGAAGAAATGAGGTCAGCAATTCTGCCCTGGCTGACAAGTGAATAACCGTCACGGCCAAGACCTGTATCCATAAACAGCTCGTGAATATCACGAAGACGGACAACAGCACCGTTAAGCATATAGTCACTTTCACCCGAACGGTAATAGCGACGTGTTACGGCAACCTCGTCCTTGTCACAGTTGTTAAGTGTTCTGTCTGAGTTATCAAGCTTCAGGGTAACCTCCGCAAAACCGAGAGCCTTACGGATTTTTGTTCCGCCAAAAATAACATCTTCCATTTTTGAACCGCGGAGATTTTTCGTTGACTGTTCGCCGAGAACCCAACGAACGGCATCGGCGATGTTACTCTTACCCGAACCGTTCGGGCCGACAACAGCCGTCATTCCGTGATTAAAATTAAAGACTGTCTTGTCAGGGAACGATTTGAAGCCCTGCATTTCGAGTGCTTTTAATCTCATAATGTTTCATTCCTTAATATGTAAACTTTGTATTTTTCAATACTTTCATCCGCTGTGATTTTCGCTTCATATCCAAGCGTTTTAAGTGCTTCGATATTCGCTTTTTTCTGTCCCGTCATCTGCGAAACAGATTTAGGTGACACACGGATTTCAATTTTCCCCTCAGGGATTTTATTTTCACGGATAAACTCCGTTACTTTTCTTAAATAGATTTTACTTTCGCAGATTTCTTTGAAAGCAGGATGATAAGCTCCTGCAACGAATTCACCCTCGACGTCACCGCCTGAATGAAGACCCGTTCGGATAACCTTTATCCCCGATTCTTCAAACATCTGAAGCAGTTCGGCACAAAGCTCAGCCGCTTCTTCTACACCCTGCGGATGATATTCACCGCTTCGGTAAAGGTCGCAAAGCTCAGTATTTTCAAGCACGACCGTCGGATAAATCCTTACTGTATCGGGGTTTAATTCAATTATTCTTTTCGCTGTTTCAATGCTGTCTTCATCCGTTGAGCCGTAAAGTCCCGTCATCATCTGCAGACCGGTTTCGAAGCCGTTCTTCTGAAGAAGCTTAGTTGCTTTGATGATATCCTCTGCGGTATGTCCTCTTTTATTGAGTTCCAGCACCCTGTCATCAAGGCTCTGCGCTCCGAGCTCAACGGCAGTCACGCCGTAGCTTCTGAGGATATGACATATTTCTTCGTCAATCGCATCGGGTCGGGTTGAAATACGGATTCCTTTGAAGCTTCCGTTTTCAACATATTTATGAGCCGCAGAAAGAAGTGAAACCATCGTTTCTCTTTCAATTGCCGTAAAGCTTCCGCCGAAAAAGGCAATTTCTCCACCTTTGCTTTCGGGGTTTTTCAAAGCAATCTGTACCGCTTCGTCAACGTCGGACGGCTCAACCTGATTTCTGTGGCCTGAAATTGCACGCTGATTGCAGAATGAGCATTGGTTCGGGCAACCGTTATGCGGCACAAACAGCGCAACGTTTACGTGCCTCACAGACCCATAAGCTCCAAGGCTTCCCTTGCAGCCTCCTGCTCGGCTCTCTTTTTGCTTCTGCCGATTCCCCTGCCGATTACGTTTGAGTTAAGATGCACCTCAACCTCAAAACGTTTGTCGTGGTCAGGTCCTGTTTCGCCCGTGAGCACGTATTCAACAAGCTCACCCGGGTTTCTCTGCACAACTTCCTGAAGCATCGTCTTGTAATCCCTGATTGACTGTTGCTGACGGATTGCTTCTTCGATGTATTTAAGAACAAAAGCTCTGGCAGCTTCCATTCCGCCGTCAAGGTAAATTGCGGCAATTATTGCTTCGAATGCGTCTGCCTGAATTGACGGACGCTCTCTGCCTCCCGTAAGTATTTCTCCCTTGCCGAGAAGGAGATATTTGCCGAGCTCAAGCTGTCTTGCAAAGCCTGCAAGTGATTTTTCGCAAACGGTTGCGGCTCTGAGCTTTGTCAATTCACCTTCGGGAAGTTTTTTGTAGTTTTTAAAGAAATTTTCCGCAGTAATAAGACCCAGAACCGAGTCACCAAGAAATTCAAGCCTTTCGTTTGAATCGCCTGCAGAATGATTTTCGTTGACATATGATGAATGTGAAAGCGCACGGATAAGAATGGCTTCATCGTTGAAATTATAGCCAAGCTTTTCCTGCAATTCCTTTATGTTATTCTTCATTCTCACCTCTCCTTTCTTCAGAGAGTAGTTTTTTATAATAGTCGAGGCTTCTCTGTGCGAGAGCTTCGTAACGTAATTTTTTATCCCTGATCAATTCGTCAAGCGGAGGGATTATACCGAAATTCGCACCCATCGGCTGAAAATTTTCAACCGTTTCGTTGCTGATGTAGTTTGAAAGTGCACCGAGCATTGTTGTTTCGGGAAGCTTTATCGGTTCTTCGCCTTTTAAGTATCTTGCCATATTAAGACCTGCAAGGATACCTGCCGCAGCTGATTCCATATAACCCTCAACACCCGTAATCTGTCCTGCGAAATAAAGACCTTTTCTTCCTCTGAATGAGAAATCGCTGTTAAGAAGACGGGGCGAATCGATGAATGTGTTTCTGTGCATCACACCGTAACGGATAAACTCGGCATTTTTGAGAGCAGGAATTAAAGAGAAAACTCTTTTCTGCTCGCCGAACTTGAGATTCGTCTGAAATCCTACAAGGTTATACATCGTGCCGCTTGCATCTTCTCTTCGAAGCTGAAGGACCGCCCACGGTCTGTGTCCCGTCCTCGGGTCACGCAAACCGACGGGTTTAAGAGGACCAAAACGCATTGTATCTGCTCCTCGCGAAGCCATAACCTCAATCGGCATACAGCCTTCGTAGACACCTTTTTTCTTGTCAAACGAATGAAGCTCTGCGGACTCTGCGTTGACAAGCTCGTTGTAAAACGTTTCGTACTCTTCCTTATTCATCGGACAGTTGAGGTAATCGTCCTCACCGCCGCGGTCATAACGTGACTGAGTGAAAGCGCAGGATTTATCTATGCTTTCGTCCGTAACAATCGGCGCCGCCGCGTCGAAAAAGCTGAGTGATCCGCCACAGAGAGCTTTTATATTTTCCGCAAGTGCATCGGAAGCCAGAGGTCCTGCCGCAACGATTACGTTTCCTTCAGGAATTTCAGTAACTTCTCTGCATTCGACTTTAATAAGCGGATGTGATTTAATTTTTTCCGTAACCATCGCGGAAAATTTATCTCTGTCAACAGCTAAAGCACCGCCTGCAGGTACACTGCACTCCTTCGCGCACTCAACGCAGACCGAGCCAAGAAGCTCCATTTCCGCCTTAAGAAGTCCTGCGGCAGAAGCAAGTCTCTGCGCCTTGAGCGAATTTGAGCAGACAAGCTCTGCGAGCATATCGCTCTTGTGCGCAGGAGAACGCTTTTCGGGCTTCATTTCCGCTATTGTAACCGATATTCCGTTGTTTGCCAGCGCCCATGCAGCTTCAACACCTGCAAGACCGCCACCTATTACAAGAACGTCGTTCATATTATTCCTCTGCTTTTTTTCTTGATTTTCTTTCTGTTTTCTTTTCGTAGCCGCAAGCTTCGTCAAGGCAGACCGTAAGACCGCCCTTGCGCTTAAAAAGTGACTTTCCGCACTGCGGACACTTGTCGTCAGTCGGCTTATCCCATGTCATAAAGTCACAATTCGGCCAGTTTCCGCAACCGAAGAAAGTATAACCCTTCTTCGACTTTTTCTCGATAACTTCGCCACCGCACTTCGGGCACTTTGCATTTGTCTGCATAACAAGCGGTTTTGCATTTTTACATTCAGGGTAACCGGGGCAAGCAAGGAATTTGCCGAATCTGCCCTTTTTGATTACCATCATTCTTCCGCACTTTTCGCACGGGATGTCCGTCATATCCTCTTCAAGCTGAATCTTGACATCTTTCATATCTGCCTTTGCTTTCTGAAGAGTGTTATCGAAATCGTCGTAAAATTCATGAAGCATTGCGATATAATCAAGGTTACCCTCGCCAACTTCGTCGAGGTTTGTTTCCATGCCTGCAGTGAATTTTGTGTTGACAATTTTGGGGAATTTATCCTTAAGAAGGCTTGTGATTGCTTCACCGAGCTCTGTCGGAGTGAGCTGTTTCTGCTGACGCTTGACGTACTCACGTTTTACGATTGTTGAAATAATTGTTGCGTAAGTACTCGGTCTTCCTATGCCGTTTTCTTCAAGAGCCTTGATGAGTGAAGCTTCAGTATATCTTGACGGTGGCTGGGTGAAATGCTGATTTCCCGCAAGCTCCTTGAGCTTAAGCTTGTCGCCTTCGCTGAGCTCGGGAAGCTTTGAAGCATCTTCCTCTTCCTCGTCCGTGCTTTCTTCATAAAGTGCCGTATAGCCGTCAAACTTCACGCTGAAGCCTGATGCATTGAAAAGGCAGTAGCCTTCCTTGCCCTCTGTCACAGCCTGAATTTCAGCCTTGACTGTGTTAAGTACGCAGCTTGCCATAAGGCTTGCGATAAAGCGCTTCCAGATAAGAGTATAAAGCTTATACTGATCCGATGTAAGGCTACCCTTGACTCTTTCGGGAGTGAGCATCGGGTTTGTCGGACGGATTGCTTCGTGACCGTCCTGAGCATTGCTTCTTGATTTATAATATCTCGGCTTTTCGGGAAGGTATTTGCTTCCATATGTGTCCGTGATGAATGTGTTTGTAAGAGCTCTTGCTTCTTCTGAAATTCGAAGAGAGTCCGTTCTCATATATGTGATAAGACCCGTTGTGCCGATTCCTGCAACTTCAACACCTTCGTAAAGCTCCTGAGCCGTGCGCATTGTACGCTGAGCCTGGAATCCCATACGGCGGGATGCTTCCTGCTGAAGAGTTGACGTGATAAACGGAGGTGCAGGATTCTTTTTCTTTGTACCTTTTTTGATTGAAGATACTGTGTACTTTGCACCGTCAAGACGTGCAAGGTAGGCGTCTGCCTGCTCCTTGTTTGTAATCTTCACCTTGCCGCTTTCGTCGCCATAGAATGAAGCTGAAAAGCTCTTCCTGCAGGGTGCGATGAACTTCGCATCAAGTGTCCAGTACTCTTCGGGCACGAATGCACGGATTTCGTTTTCTCTGTCCACAACAAGTTTTACTGCAACAGACTGTACACGTCCTGCAGAAAGACCTCTTCGGATCTTCTGCGAGATGAACGGACTTAATTTATAACCAACAAGACGGTCAAGGATACGTCTTGCCTGCTGTGCATTGACAAGGTCCATATCGATTGAACGCGGTGCCATCATTCCGTTTTCGACACCCGTCTTTGTGATTTCGTTGAATGTGATTCTGTTCGCCTTGCTCATATCAAGCTCAAGCAAGGTTGCAAGATGCCACGAAATTGCTTCACCCTCACGGTCAGGGTCAGTTGCGAGGAATACTTCGTCACTTTCAGCAACCTTTGCCTTAAGCTCCTTGACGAGCTTTTCCTTTCCCTTGATTACTGAATATTTGGGAGCAAAATCGTTTTTGATATCAACGCTGAGTTTTGCTGCGGGAAGGTCACGGATATGTCCCATAGATGCTGTTACATCGTAATCCTTTCCGAGGTATTTTTTAATTGTCTTAACCTTTGTGGGTGACTCCACGATAATAAGCTTTGACATATTGATCTATCATCCTATTTCAGTTTATAGTTTTTACCTGCCTGAAGCTCAACGAGGTCGAAAAGCTCAAGCTCGGTCATTGCGCAGGCAAAAGCGCTGACGCTCAGGCCTGTTTTTATAATCAGTTCTTCCATCTGCATTCCGCCGTCCTCAAAAGCACGGTAAACCTTGCGCGCATTTTCGCTCAGAGCCTCCGGCTCTGCTTTTTTCTGCACAACGGGTTCCTGCTTTCTGACAGGCTGTTCGTGCCGTGGTTGAACTTTATCTTCTTCAATATTAAGTGTTGTTTCTATCTTTTCGCTATCAATCAGTTCAGGGTAAATCATCGCGTATCCGCCGAGAACATCAACCGCACTGAAAACGGGTTTTGCACCGTCACGGATAAGCTTGTTTGCGCCCGTGAATCCGCTGAAAAGAATATCTCCCGGTACGGCAAAAACATCCCTGCCCTGCTCAAGAGCATAATTCGCAGTTATAAGTGAACCGCTTCTTTCGCCGGCTTCAATGACGAGCGTACCGTAAGAAAGACCCGAAATTATTCTGTTTCGAACCGGAAAATTCCTTGCAACTCCCTGAACTCCCGGAGGATATTCAGTCACAAGTGCTCCGTTTTCGGAAATCTGCTTGCGAAGGGCAATGTTTGCAACGGGGTAAGTACAGTCAAGACCGCAGCCAAGCACAGCGACTGTTTTGCCTCCCGTTTCCAACGCACCCTGATGCGCAGACGAGTCAATTCCCAATGCGCCGCCGCTGACAACAACCGCACCCGAACGGGTAAGCGATGCTGAAAGTTTACGAGCCACACGGGAGCTGTTGAGAGTCGGCTCTCTTGTGCCGACAACGGCAATGGCTATTTTGTTTTTCAAACAGTCCAAATCTCCGCTGACATAAAGAACTAACGGAAAATTAGGCAGTTTGAAAAGCATAGACGGATAGTTCCCGTCATCAGGTGTAACCACTTGCCAATTATTTTTAACGCAGGTGTCAAGGATATTCTTCGCCCTCGACAAATCCTGATTGTTGAGTTTTGCAATCTGCTTCGGAGTGAAAACACCCGACAATCTCCATTCAGTTTCACCTGCAAAATACAGCGCACGGGCTGAGCCGAAGTAAGAGATAATTTCGTCCGTTTTTATCGAGGCGCTTATCCCCAACGACTGCTGAAGCCATATCCAATAAAGCTTGTCGTTCATTTTCTCACCATCTCCCAGATAAGAATTGCCGCCGCAGTTGAAGCGTTGAGCGATTCCGCTCTGCCATCCATCGGGATTGTAACTTTCTTTTTGCAGGCAGACATCGTTTCGGGCGTGATACCGTTTCCTTCGTTACCGATTACAGAGACAACTCCGCCCTTCATATCAACATCCGTAATAAGCTCTGCAGAGCTGTCAGGAGTTGAAGCGAGAGTAAGCATCCCCTTTTCGTTAAGAGCTTTAACAAGCTCCACCGCATTATCGCACGAATAAACGGGAATTCTTAAGGCTGAACCCATAGACGCTCTGAGTGCCTTCGGGTTATAGATATCACAACCGCCACAGACAAAAATCCCGTCAATGCCGAGCGCTTCAGCAGTACGGCTTACCGCACCGAGGTTTGAAGGGTCCTGCACATTTTCAAGAAAAACGTACTTGCCGTCCGCCTTGATTTCTGCCGTTTGCGCGTTTTTGCCCTCGGCTTTACAAAGACAGAATATGCCCTGAGGATTCTGTGTGTCCGAAAGTTTCTCTGAAATTTCTTCGCTGATTTCGTAAGCTTCCTGCGCTGCCGCAACGATTTTTCCAGCATATGAGGAATACTTTTCAAGAGCTTTCCGAGTTAAAAAAGCTCTGCAGACAGTAACGTTATTTTCCGCCGCATCGGCACAAAGACGCGCACCCTCAAGGAAGAAAAGTCCCGATTCCCGACGCATTTTTACACTGTCGCGTACAGCCACGGCAGACTTGATTTTCTCGTTATTCTTTGCCGTAAGACGTTCCATTGCAAGCACTCCTTTTCTGAAAAATCAATAAAAAACACCCTGTAAGTGTTACTTATAAAAAGACAAATTCACGCCCCCATATATCAAGGGGCGTGATATAAGCTTATTATTTAAGAGCTGCCTTAGCCTTCTCTGTGAGAGCTGTGAATGCAGCAGGATCAGCGATTGCGATCTCTGAAAGCATCTTACGGTTGAGTTCGATGCCAGCCTTGTTGAGGCCGTTCATGAATGTTGAATAGTTCATGCCGTTCATCTTGCAAGCTGCTGAAATTCTTGTGATCCAAAGACGACGGAAGTCGCGCTTCTTCTGCTTACGTCCGACATATGCATACTGTGCGGAGTTCATAACTGCCTGCTTAGCAGTCTTGAAAAGACTTGACTTTGAGCCATAGTAGCCCTTAGCCATCTTCATTACTTTATTTCTTCTCTTACGAGTCATGGTAGCGCCTTTAATACGAGCCATGGTAAGTTACCTCCAATTTAAAATTTAATTAGCTTTTGCTGCCGTAAGCAGCACGTTCTTATTTGTAAGGAATCAAACGCTTGATCTGCTTAACGTTTGTTGTGTCAGCAACAACTGTCTGACGAAGACCTCTTTTACGCTTTGTTGTCTTCTTGTTAAGGATGTGTGACTTGTTAGCGTGGCCACGGATAGGCTTACCGTTCTTAGAGAGCTTAAAGCGCTTCTTAGCACCGCTGTGTGTTTTAATTTTAGGCATGGTTTTTTCCTCCTTATTAATTCTTGGATGATTTGGCTGCTAAAAACATCAGCATCGAACGTCCTTCGAGTTTTGCGGGTTTTTCTACTGTACCGAACTCGCTGCAGGCATCTGCAAACTTGCTCATTGTTACCAGACCGTTTTCCGGATGAGCCATTTCACGGCCGCGGAATCTGATTGAAACCTTAACTCTGTTACCACCCTTCAAAAACTTGATAGCGTGGCCAACCTTTGTTTCAAAGTCATGTGTGTCAATGTTGAGTGACAAACGTACCTCTTTGATTTCAATAACTCTTTGGTTTTTCTTGGCTTCTTTTTCACGCTTTGCCTGTTCAAAGCGATACTTGCCGTAATCCATAATTTTGCAGACAGGCGGTTTTGCCTGAGGCGCAATTTTAACAAGGTCAGTGTTTTTTTCTTCTGCAAGGCGCAAAGCTTCTTCGATCGGCATAACGCCAAGCTGATTACCTTCGGAGTCGATTACTCTGACTTCCTTGTCACGGATTTCTTCATTGATCTGAGTTTCTTTCGTAGCGATGTTCAAGCACCTCCAAATGCTTAATAATAAAATCAAAGCACGGATGGAACATACCCCACCCGTGCAAAATCACATAATACAAGACGGAAAACCGCCGTTGAATATTGACCGCACGGACGAGAACCGTTAAGGTGGGAACGAACCATTCCACTTTGTTGTGCGAGTATTTTAACACTATATCCGTGGTTTGTCAATACCTTTTTTTAATTTTTATGTAGGGTGACGGTAATAATCCGAACCGTGTTTTTTATCGGATGATTTCCGCCACTTCTTCGTTAAAATACTCGCCAATCCGCGAGGATTGGCTGTGTTTTTGCCTTGAACTGCCAAAAATCCTCTCAATAAAAAATCTTCGACCCGAAAGCTGAGGATTTTCAGATGATTTTTGGATGTTGAGGATGCCGACAGGCTGACGCCTTTCAAATCCGAAACGCCGAAAATCACTGAAAAGACTTGCTTTCGGGCAGGTTCGGATTATTACCGTCACCCTAACGAAAGAATCTTTGTAACACCTGTGAAAATCAGCGTAAAGAACACCTGCATAAGGATTATAAAAATCGCAGGCAGGTCCGCCACAATGTTGATAATTGAAAGAATCAGTACAATCGCAAAGCTCATAAGTATTCCGATAAGCATAAGCGTATTTGATATTTTAAACACGTGGCGGAGCATATCGGCAACGCAGAACGTCCTCATAAAAGTATACGTTGTTCCGTCATTGATTGCAACTGCTCTTGAGTTAAGCTTCGGACGTGACTTGTACTTTTTGAAAATACGGCTTGATGAGGAATTGAGAATCTTTATGTTATCAAGACGCATATCGTAGCAATGCGAAAGCATTACGTCTGTCACGTTCGGGTCGCAGTTACGCACAAGAATCGTAACACCTGCATCACGAAGCTTCTTGAGGTAAGGCACAAGCTTTTTGTTCGGAGCATAGTCAACAACCATCATTGCCGCAAGCTTGTTTGCGATTGCAAGATATATTACCTCGTGACCTGAAATAAGATATCTGTCTTCATCAATTGTTCCCGGTACATCTACGTTATGATTGAGCATCATCTGCCTTGTGCCGAGGATAACCTTCTGGTTGTAAATCCAACCCGAAACGCCAAGCTTTTCTTCATAACTGAATGATTTGACAGTCGGAAGGATATCACGTCTGTTTACAACCATCTGGTCGAAAACGCCTGTCAGCGGGCCGCCCGAACGGATAACCATTGCCGCGGCATAAAGCATCGCATCGTCCACACGGACATTCTTGAAATCCTTGAAGCCGTGCATTGAACAAAGATTCTGGTCAAACAAATCCTTGCTATCAAGGACGATTGTGTTTGTTCTGCAAAGCTCATTTACAGCATCCTGACAGGAAATCATTCCGCCGAGCTTATTGAAAGACTTGTTCACCCAACGAAGCGGAAGCTGAACAAGAAGCGTTGCGTAAATCGGCACACAGGTCGCAAGGGTTACGACAAATGCCGCAAAGCCGACAGGGAAGTTTCCGCTTACAGCCCATGAAATAACAAAGTTAATAAGACCCATAACCGCTATGATAAAGAACATGAATTTCATATTCTTATCCGTATGGGTTTCGCTTGTGCAAAGCTCAATAAGATGCGACGGGAAACGTGTTTTTCCCGAATAACGGATTCGCGGACTCGGCACTTTCACGTGTTTGCCGAATTCCACTACATCCTTATCGTCCGTTATGGCATCGACACTGTAAAGGCTGTCCTTGTTTATACCCGTACACATTTCAAGTGCATCAGACGTTCTGCTGAATGTCACATAAGAACTGATTTCAGCGAGAAGAAGCGATGCGACACCTGCTCCTGCAAAAACGCTGACCGTGTTTTCATCAAGGAAATAGAGCACAAACATAAGAAGTGTCTGCACAAAGCAGAGTATAGACACAATCGCCGCCGCTGAATTGACATTAAACTTCTTCTTTTTGAGATTTTCAAAGGCAGTTGCAATCATCTGATTGCTTGTTATGAGCGAGGCAACAATCGTTACAAATCCCGAAAAAATCGTAAGAATGTTATCACCCGCAACAGTTGTATGAGCTGCCGCCGCAATACTTGTCAGCATCGCAAAAGCAAGAAGTGCGGTCTGGATTATTACGCGGTGCATACTCTTTTTCTTTTGAGTGTTAAGATATCTGCGGACACGTCTTGCGTCCTTTATCTGTGAATATTCAACACCGACAAATTCGGGCTCTTCCTTACGGCGCGGTCTGTCGTCATTCGTGCCGAACAAATCGCCGAGGCGTTCTTTTTCGCTGTCCGTGCCGTATGGGTCGTTTTCGTTTTCGTCGCCGAAGAGTACGAAGTTATCAATCTTTGCTTTTCTCTTTTTGAAAAGCTCTTTTTCAGCTTCACTTTCTTCGATTTTTTCCGGTCTTTCGTACTGGTCGATATCGCCGAAGCCTTCCATTTTTATCTGTCCGCTTTCTTCCTCTTCGCGGATCTGCTTTTTGAAATCCTCGTTGTACGGAGAATTTTCATCAAAAGCTTCCTCAACGGATATAATCGTCGGCGCACCTTCAAGGTCGGAGTCATCCTTGCTGATACCCTTGCGTATCACGCGGCCGGGTTTTTCAAGGGAAATAGTCTTCGTTTTTCCGTCCGCATCGCCAATGCCGGCTTCAAATTCACTGAGATCACCGATGCGGATTGTTTCTCCGTTATAATCCTCATCGTTCATATAATCTTCATTGATATCAAATTCATCTTCTTCAAAATCGTCAAGCTCATCGTCGAGGAAAAATGATTTTTCCTCCTGCTTCTGAGTGCTTTTGAAAGAATTAAGGAATTCTTTGCCTTTTTCCAAAAAGCTTTTCTTTGTTCCTGTCTTTTTTATAACTTTTTTCTTTAAAGACTTTATCTTCTTGACAGGTGCAGCCTCGTCGCTGAAAATAGACCTGAGCCTGTCTTTATTTTCTGCAGGTTCATTGGATTCTGAAATATCAACAACCTTAACTTCTTCAGCAGGGAGAGGCTCTGCAAGCTCTTCAACAACAGGTATTTCAACAGTCTGTGTGTACACATTTTCTTCTTCCTGCGTGTCCACTTCAGCCTGCATTTTTTCGGCGATACCAAGCAAACGGTCAATGTCTTCATTTGACCAGATTTTTGCAGGCTCACCGTTTCCGTCAACGCCGTTTCTGCGACGTTCTTCTCTTATATTTTCAAGCAGATTGCGAAGTTCATCTCTGTTCAGTTCAGACAAGGTTTTCACCCCTTTGCTTTTATTCCTGCTCTCTGTCGTGCGACTTCATACATAAGAACACCTGCCGCAACCGACGCATTAAGTGAATTTATTTTGCCCTTCATCGGCATTGATACGGTAAAATCACATTTTTCTTTCACAAGGCGGCTGATTCCTCTGCCCTCTGAGCCGATTACAAGTCCGACACCGCCGTCGTAATTAACACTGCACCAATCCTCGCCGTCCATATCTGCGGCATAAAACCAGATGCCTCTTTCCTTAAGCTCGTCAATCGTCTGTGCGATATTCGAAACTCTTGCAACAGGCACATACTCTACGGCTCCTGCAGAAGCTTTGCCTACGACGTAGCTGAGAGATGCATTGCGTCGCTTCGGAATAATCACGCCGTGAACGCCCGTTGCCTCTGCCGTTCTGATAACAGCACCAAGATTGTGCGGATCTTCAAGCTCGTCACATATAATAATGAAAGGCTTTTCGCCTCTTTCCTCTGCAAGCGCAAAGATATCGTCAACCGTCGAATATTCATGCGATGCGGCATAAGCTGCAATACCCTGATGCACGGCACCTCCGCACATAAGGTCAAGCTTTTTCCGGTCAACCTCTTTGATAACAACACCGAGGTCGCGGCATTCCGCAATAATTCTGCCGATTGAGCCGTTTCGCTCACCTTTTGAAACAAGGAGAGTGTCAATCGCTCTGCCACCTCTTAAAGCTTCGCTGACGGCATTTCTGCCGATTATTAAATCCTCACGAGGAGAAGTCATTTCTTTTTCCATATAACTCACCAAATTAAAAAATATTAAATCAATATATTATAACACGTTGGTGCAGTAAATTACAATATGTTTTTTAAATCACGTCTTTATGATATTTTTTCCGTTTTATCTGCAAGATGATGCGACACAATTTTTCACCCTGAAGTTATAGAATAGATAAAAACTTCAGGAAAGGAATAAAAATATGGAAATAACAAAGGTCAGGGATTTTGTTGTCCGCAAAAGTGCCGACACAGTAAACTCTTTTGAATTCAATCCCGTCGTAAAAAGTCTGCTGACTTTTATCCTGTCTTTTTTGCTCACCAACCCTTTTGTTTCGGGTGAATTTTCGCCGTTTGCAGTTTCCCTTGCCGCCGCATCGAACGTTACAAATTCATTCTGGGCAGGAGCAGGAGGAATTATCGGCGCCTTTTTCTTTTTTGACGGTACAGACTGTGTGAAATACTGTGCTGCGACCCTTCTGTGCATACTCATCCGCAATCTTTATGAAAGATATCTGCCTGAAAAATCTCACTACATTGCACTTCTGCTGAATTCCTTTTTCAGCCTTTTTCTTACAGGCTCGGCAATCATACTTGCGACAGGCTTTGACGTTGAAGCAATTCTTTCCGTTACATACGAATCTTTACTTTGCTGTGCAGGGGCATATCTTTTCTTTCGCTCTTTGGAAATCATCTGGGGCAGAAAAGACATTTCGTTTTTCACAACATCAGAAATCCTGACCGTTTTCCTGACCGCAGGAATTATCCTTATGCCTTTTTATAAATACAAGCTTTTTCATCTTTCTCCCGTAACGGTTGTTTTTGCTTTTCTTATTATGATTTCTGCAAAACTCCGCAACTCAAACGGTGGCGCGCTTTGCGGAATCTGTCTCGGCTCGGTTGCAGGATTGAGCACCGAAATAGGCTTTGTGAGTATCGGTTATGCGCTCGGCGGACTTGTCGGCGGTGAATTTTCCCGAAAAGGCAAGCTTTTCTGTGCCGTTGGTTACCTTCTTCCTCTTACAGTCTGCGCCTTTGCCGACGGTAACCTGACATCATATATGGCAATTTTTGAAGGAATAATCGCCTGCTCCGTTTTTATCGCAATTCCCGAAAGGCTTTACGATTCACTTTCATCAAAAGTCAATGCACCGATACCGACCTGCATAAGAAGCGAAAATTCTCGGATGCTGACAGACAGATTGCTTGAAACCTCAGATGCAATAAGCGAAGTTTCATCCTGTATATCAACCGTTCAAAGCACGCTCAATCCGCTGATGCAGACACGGCTCAATCACGTTCTGAAAAGCGCTTGGGGCAAGGTCTGCTCTGAATGTGAGCTGAAGGAAAGCTGCAGAAGCGAAGTGAAGAACCCGAAGGACGAGGATATTGAAAAAATCGCGCATACACTTTCAAACAATGCTGAGCTCGACGAAACACGTTTCCCGAAAGGCTTTTACACTTCCTGCTACAGCTTCAGCGAAATGAGAAGCGAGCTTTACAACCGTTATCTTTCGTTTGTCGCTTCACTAGGGGCACAAGGCAGGGTTGAACAGATTCAGGGACTTATGTGCGAACAGTTCAGCAATATGGCGGATATCCTCAGCCACCTTGCACTTGATTTTGACGAGGATATCAGGGCAAATGCTGATATTGCCGAGCTTTGCGCAAACGAGGCGCGTGAATTCGGACTTAACGTAAACACAGCAGAATGTTACCTTGACAAATACGGCAGAGCGACTGTTGCACTGAATGTTACTCAGCCTCGCTCCGATTTCAATATCACAAACTTCACCCACAGCCTTTCAACCGTAACAGGTACAAAATTGAATCTTCCCGACCTTGAAGAAGACGGAGAAAACAGCATCCTGACATTCAGTCAAAGTATAGATTTCAACGTTGCAATCGGTGCAATCAGCCGTGCAACAGATGACGAGCCCGTATGCGGCGACTATTACAGAAGCTTCAGGGACGCTGACGACAGATACATAGTAATCCTCAGCGACGGTATGGGTACGGGCAACCGAGCCGCTATTGATTCGGCTATGGCAACAGAGCTTTTTTCAAGGCTTGTAAAATCAGGGGTCAGCTTTGACAGCGCCCTTTCCATAACAAACTCTGCCTTGCTTGTAAAAAGTACGGACGAATCTCTTTCAACTCTCGACGTTGTCTGCATAGATCTTTACACGGGCAAAGCGGATTTTATGAAAGCAGGTGCGGCGGCAACGTTTATCCGTCACAAAGACAGCGTAGCACAGCTTGAACAGACTTCTCTGCCGATAGGAATTCTTAAGGATATCGGTTTTGCAAACGCAACGGCAAACCTCACTAAAGGCGATATTATATTAATGGTATCCGACGGCGTGCTTGGTGACTGTAACAACTGGATTCAACACGAATTGCGGACATGGGACACAAGCAATTCGCCCGATGAGCTCGCACGTTTTATCATCAACTCCGCGTGCGAAAGAAAAATCGGCAAACACCTTGATGATATGACGGCGATTGCGGTTTATATTGAATAAATTTATCTTGCTTTAAACCGTCCGCCCTTGTATAATGTAGGAAAAATACTTTAATTACCACCCCAATATATGCCTGAAACACAATATATCACGCACATTCGACCATTTTTCTTTTCACCATACGGCAGTATGCTTTCAAAGAAGAAATGTCCGACTGTACGCAATCTATTTGTGTTTCAGGTGCGTAGCAGTTTTCAAAAGAAAGATTTTTGTCTGAACAAGGCAAAAATCTGCAGACATACTGACGTATTTCAAGAATTTTTAACGCAGTTCAGGCGGAAATATTTCTTTTAAAACCATATCTTTGGGCGGTAATTAAAGTATAAAAAAACGGATGTGATATTTTGGCACAGATACTTGCAACAGTAATGGCGGTTTTCGCCGTAATAGGTGCGCTTGATAAAGTCTTCGGCAACAAACTGAAACTCGGTGATGGATTTGAAAAAGGGCTTACAACTCTCGGTCCTCTTTCGCTTTCAATGCTGGGTATGATGACAATTGCCCCAGTTCTTGCCGACCTGCTTCTGCCGGTTATCACACCCGTTGCAAACCTCTTTCATTTCGACCCGTCTGCGCTTGCAGGCATACTCATCGCAAACGATATGGGCGGTGCGGCGCTTGCAGATTCTGTTGCGACAGATGAAATTCTCGGTGCATTTCACGGTCTTTGCGTTGCATCAATGCTCGGCGCAACAATATCCTTCACAATTCCCGTTGCACTTCAGTCCTCTAAAAAAGAAAATCACGACGATGTTCTTTTAGGGCTTCTCTGCGGTATATGCACAATTCCGCTCGGCTGTTTTGTATCAGGTATTACAATGGGTATTTCGCCGTTTACGGTGCTTCTGAACCTCATTCCTGCCCTTCTCATTTCCGTTATCATTATTATCGGTCTTCTTAAATTCCCGAAGGTTACGATTAAAATATTTTCAGTTTTCGGAAAATTTATTTCAATACTAATCACCTGCGGTCTCGCACTCGGAATTTTCCAGACGCTGACGGGTAAAATAATTCTTGAAAACACAGCACCACTTATGGAAAGTGCGGCAACAGTTTTCACAATCTGCATTACTCTCGCAGGTACTTTTCCGCTTATTGCAATCATTTCAAAACTTCTTAAAAAGCCTCTTTCCGCACTCGGTAAGAAGCTCAATCTTGATGAAAACTCCGTTGTCGGTCTTATCGCAACGCTTGCAAATTCAATCGCAACAATGGAAAGCGCAGACAGAATGAACCGCAAAGGCAGAGTGATGAACCTTGCGTTCGCGGTTTCCGCCGCTTTCGTTTTCGGCGACCATCTTGCATTCACTCTCTCTTATAATGAAAAGCATATTGTTCCCGTGGTTGTCGGCAAACTCGTTGCAGGTTTCACCGCTTTGGCTGTCGCGATTATCCTTGAAAAGAAGACAGCCAAAACAAAATAAAAAACTTTGAAAAATTTTCAAAAAAGTGTTGACAAATCCATTTTCGCTGTGTATAATAACTCTTGTTCTTTAGCGGAATTGTGTAACGGTAGCACGACAGACTCTGACTCTGTTTGTTGGGGTTCGAATCCCTATTCCGCTGCCAAATACGATAAATCCGAACTCTTTAGCCATAGTCGGCGAAGCGTTCGGATTTATTTTTTCTTTGCCTGAATAAAAGCTAACTCCCGTGTATTGCTCAAAGTATCTCTTTTTTGTCAATATGAAATTATTATTCATCTTTCTAAATATTGAACACCTGTCGTTTGATTTTTCTGAATAATACTATTGTTCATCGTGCGTTCTTCTTTACTTTTGTCGAAAAATGTGCTATAGTAAAGTTGGAGATGGTAAATATGTGCAAGAAAAACAATAAGCAAAAATGCGCTAAAAAAAGTTCAGAATTTATTAAAAACCACAGAATAATATTTTCTATTATTTTTATTATAATGGCTATATTTATAATTATAGTTCCTCAATTAATTCTAAAGTTACCTTTCGTTGGCGAGACAAAAATTAGCGGTATTGAGCTAATAATGTTTAGCTCACAAATTGTTTCCTCAGTTTTTGTGATAATCGGCACAGTAATTGCTGTATGGCAATACTACTTGTCATCTTCTAAAAGAATAAGAGAACTTGAGTTTTCGCGGGTTGAAAAAGCAATTGAATTATCTAATTATTATAAAGATAATATTTTAGATAGATATTCGGTTTTAAAAAGAGTATTTGACCATTATGGAATAACCAAAATGTTGCAAGAGAAAAGAAAAAATTGTGAAATCAAAGACTTTGATGTGGTTGAACTTAATGAAATTTACTCCGAAGAGGAAATCAAAAAATTTTCAGAATTGGGTTCGGATGAAAATTTTATTGATTCTATAATAGAAGTAGTTTCCACAAATAACATAGACTTAAAAGGGTATAATAAATGTATTAAAAAAATTAATGAGGGAACAAAATCAGTAGTGGAGATTTCAGTCAATCCGAATGAAGTATATCGTGATTTTTTTAAAACTTATATAATGCAAACTTTAAATAATGCTGAATATTTTGCAATGGCGTTTACTCATAAAACTGCAGACGAGAGTGTCATATATCAATCAATTTATCCAACATATTTAGAAATGTGTTTTATAATGTATTATTATATTGCAAGGTATTCCGACCCCAAAGAATCGAAATTATATACAAATTTAGCATCTTTGTATTGCATTTGGAGAGAAAGAGAACAAAAACAAAAAAAAGACATAAATAAGCAAACGAGAAGTGCAGGGAATCACACAGGCACAATCGTTGAGTAATAGAAATCATTCATACTGTAGTTGACAAATGCATAGAATTATATTAGAATGTATTATGTTAGGAGGATTTAGTATGGGTACAGGAGATAAACCGATTTTGTAATATTAAAAAGAAGGCTTGCCGCTTTGGTGAGCCTTTTGTTTTTATAAATTAAAAATAGACCTTAGAAGGGTTAGAAACCCCAACGGCATAAATCTGAACCTTTCGTTCTTCAACGAAGCGTTCGGATTTATTTTTTCTTTGACTGAATAAAAAGTATACTCCCGTGGAAAAATCCACGGGAGCTTATTATGTGAATTGTTTATTCAACCATCACTATACTATGTTTATTTACCATTTGGTAAGTGTCATTCTTTCTCCGGAAGGACCAACCAATACAAAAGTAGTTATATCTTCTGAAAGTCTGGTTTCAGCAGTATAAGTTTCTCCGCCAAGATTAATTGTAAGTGTGTCTCCGTGAAGATTCCAAGAACCCGTTCCGTTTAATTGGCTGCTCATGCTTGAATAAGGAATTTCTTGGGTAATATAATCGTACATATATTCCTCTGCTTCTTCTCTGCTTGAGAAGTCTTCTGATTCTGCAATATCTTCATCCGTTATCTTTGACATCTCTTTTTCTACGATTTGTTTAATCATATTTTCATAGTTTTCTTTAGAAAAACGAACCCGTACGACACTGTCGATAATGTCAAAAGTAAAATACAATTTAGCTGTAACACCGTTTGTAACGAATGTCGCAGTCCAGGAACCTAAGAGTAAGTCTGTATTGGCAACCTTGAGTGAGGGTCTTGTATTATTGGAGCCTTGTGAAGGTTTGGAGTTGTTGTTACCTTTGTTGTTTTCCTTATCTTCAGTTTTGTCTTTATCCTTGTTCTGGGTCTTATCTGCAGGTTTGTTCTTGTCTTCAGTCGGTTTTTCAACTTCAGATTTATCTTGAGATTCGCTAGAAGCCTCAGTCTCCGAGGTTTTTTCAGTTTCAGTGGTATCCTCTGTTTTTGTCTCAGTTGTTTGTGAAGTGGTACTTTCTTTTTTACTGTCTTCCGTTTTGTTGTCTTTTCCGCAAGCAGAAAAAAGAGATAAGACCATAAGAAGTGAAAGAATTAATGCTAATACTTTTTTCATAGTTTTACCTCCGTATAGCAAATTGTACAAATACAGTTTAACATATAGCTATACCTATTTCAATAATAGCCTTCATTTTTAACAGATTGTCTGAGTTAGTCATTTGACTATACTTCAAAATTTTCAGTACGGTTATTTTATGTATTCCATTTCAACAACTTTATACATCGATTTATCATCCGATGCATCAAGAAAAGCGTGGTGCAATTCGAAGTTATCCTCATTCCACACAAAGAAATAAGCACCTTTTGAAAATGGTCGAAAACCGTCATCTGTTGAATAATTTCCAACCTCTTTCATAGTGCAGAAGGATGTCTTTTCGTAAACTGCACCGCCTCCGGCAAGAAGCCAAGACGACTCATTTACTACTATACTGTGGTCATCGTAGTCAGATGTATATTCATAATACTTACTTCCAAATGACAACTCTGAAAAGCATATCAATCCACAATAAGCAAGAGCGAAGACAGAAATAATAACCGTCAGAATTATACACAAAACCTTGTTGTTAATGTTGTTAAATATAAAAACAGCAAGAGCACAAGACAGCAGAACAACACAGAGTATTTTTACGGAAGGTATAATTTCTTGTGTGCTGATAACAGAAAAATATATGTATACACCAAGCTTTTCTAATCCACTGATTAATAAGTTAGCAAATAACAGAACAACAGCAATTATAAAAGTTATTTTAGAAAATTTTGGAAATATAGATTTCTTCATTATTATCACTCCTGTAAAAGTTGTGCTTACCCACTGGGTTAGGTCAGCAACTCATTTCTAACAAATCATTCGACCGTATATTCAAGCGTGCCCACTTGTCTCCATACGCTATTGCGGTAGATGAGAACGCGGATTTCGTTGAGGCCGTCTTTGTTCATCCAAGCCTTACCTGTGAAGATTTTGTTTCCGTTTTCGTCGGTTGCTTTTGATGCAACTGTGACGGTTGTGTTGTCAGGCATCTTGAACATTACCATTTCGGTCTTTTCATCAGCGACAACTGTTGCAGGAACAGGACCTTTCTTACCTGATGTTGCAGAAAGCTCCATTGAAACGATAGGATTAGCGAGAATCATCGGGAAATCGTAGGTTTTGCTGTCCCAAGTATATCTTGCATCTGAAAGGTACTTTGCTCGTGTCCTGATTTCGACATTCGGCATCATATTCGAATAGATGCTCCATACCTCATAAGCTACTGTACGGTCGAGTGAATTGACTTCATTACCATCTGCGTCGTAGCTTTTAATGGTTACATTCTTATGGTTTCTGTCATAAGTTCTTGTGCCGTCTGTTGGCTCGATAAACTGAATCATTGCAGGTCTGCCTTCGACTGTAACTGTAAAGGTATTTCTTGTGTCGAATGATTTTTCGTATTCTACATTTGTGATGCTCGGTGCGACAGTCCTGCGCTGAAGATTTTCGGCTATTGGATAGCCTTTATTTTCATTACCTGTATCAACAACGAAATCCGAATAATGATATATCCATAAATACTTGCTTGTTTTTTTCAAAACATCTTCCGAAATGGACCGCAATCCCTGGTCATCTACAATCTGTCCCATACCGTACGGGTCAGGTACTATTGAATCAAGATAACGCTGATAATCTTCATCAAAGTCTCCGTTATAATCAGCAGTATCACCGTAACGCGCAACAAAATAACATCCTACAAAATTTTCATAAAAACCTTGGCTCCAGGGATTAAACATATTTCCCAGCTCACCACCAAGTGATGGCCAATCAGGATAATAATGATCATAAGAAGGTTGAGGGTATCCTATAAACCAATTCATAAAATTACTTGGAAGACCCGCGTAAACTTCACCTGCCGCAAAACATTCTTTGCACTCGCCTATAACATAACCTGCAAAACCTGCTGCAACATAATTCGCATAAACATCGCCTGTATTGGAGCAACCTTGTGCGCTACCAGCAAGAAAGCCCGCAAAGCCACCAATATTATCTGATTTGTAGCCGTAAACATCACCTGCATTGGCACAGTTGATAAAAGTACCGGTAGCCATACCTGCCACTCCGCCTACATCGCCTACTGTTTTATCGGAGATAACTGTTCCGTAAAAGAAGCAATCTGTCATTGTCCCTCCGAAATCACCCGAAATCCCACCAATATAAGTGGGATTACCTGTCACAATAGCACTTGAAAAACATTTTTCAACCTTTGAGCTGTAAGATGAATCACCACAGATTGAACCTACATCTCCGTTACCTATAATAAGTGAATTTTCAACAGATATGTTTTTAATAGTTCCATCTAAAGTTCCAACCAAACCTGCATTTAATTCATCGTTTATATACAAGCCGTAGATTGCATAACCCCGACCGTCGAAAATGCCGTAGAAAGAATCAATAGATTCAATAGGTTCAGGCAGAACGAATGTGCCGTTATACAAAGGCTTTTGATTCTCGTCAACTGAGAAGATACCATCGTGAATGGTTATGTCGTTTGTCAGAATGATTGTTACACCCGAACAAGAATTGTTCATTGCTTCAAACTGTAAAAACTCCTCTGCAGTAGAAATAGAATATGTCGCACCTGATTTAATCACACCACCACTTTCGGAAATCGGGACGGCAATTTCCTCTGCTGATGACATAACAGGTAAAACAGCAAATACCATTATTGCCGCTAAGACCAAAGCTAAAAAATTTTTCATAAGAGCACCTCCAACAAAGTAATCTTTAATAAATATAATATCAATTCAAATAATATTATTCAACCGTATACTCAAGCGTACCTACTTGTCTCCATACATTATTGCGGTAGATGAGAATTCGGATTTCATTGAAACCTTCTTTATTCATCCAAGCCTTGCCTGTGAAGATTTTGTTTCCGTTTTCGTCTGTTGCTTTTGATGCAACGGTGACAGTTGTGTTGTCAGGCATTTTGAACATAACCTTTTCGGTCTTGTCATCAGCAACAACCGTTGCAGGTACGGGACCCAGCTTGCCCGATGTTGAGGAAAGCTCCATTGAAATAATGGGGTTGTACGGTTCAATTTTAAATTTGTATTTACCTATATCCCATTTACCGCTTACTTTGCCACGAACTTTAATTTCGTTACCTACGCTCATGTTGGAGTAAATCTCCCATACTTCATATGCAAGGTCACGGCTTAATTCATTAACAACTTCACCATTAGAATTGTAACTTGTAATGGATACATTCTTATGGTATCTGTCATAGGTTCTCGTACCACCGTCAGCTTCCATAAATTGAATCATAGATTTTCTTCCGTTGGCGGTTACCGTAAAGTCTTTGTGGGTATCTTCTTGCTGAACATATTCAACTTTTGTGATATCAGATGTGATTGATCTGTTTTCACACGCACTTGTTCTGATAGTGATTTCTTCAAACTCTCCATCCTTGCTTGTTACTTCACAATAGTAGTATGCAGCAGGATAATCGGCAGGATTAAAGTTTTTGCTTGTTGCACCTTCAATTTTTTTGCCGCCTGTATTGCTATCAACAGTATTAGAATACCATTGATATTTTCTGTTGAAACCTACAACATCCGCTTCAAGTTCACCCATATATGACTTGTAGTATTCAGGTAAATCATTAATAACTGCGGTTTCAGGTGTTATTTCAATGAACTTAGCACCGTTTTCTTTCGCCCACTGTTCAATGTATGTTCCCGATGAACCGTAGAAGGTATATGTACTCATTTCATATTCTGAAAGTTCTTCCGGCATACTCTTTAATGTTGAAGGAATAACCAAACTTGACCAATTTCCCGGCAAATCTAATAATGCAGTTGCTTTTGAAAACTCTAAACGAACAATCAAATCGCCGTTGTCATTATAAAATCTAAAAGTTTTTTTTGGTATTACTACTAATTCAGTTAAATCAAATACAGTACGAACATTAATACCGTCCAAATATCCAGTTCTTCCATTTGGACCTTCTGAGAAATTGGCTAATTTTGGAATACATAACTTATGCGCTCCAAAGTTGTAAAAACTTGCAAATCCAATTGTCGTAACCTCAGGTAAAAAAAGTTCTGTGCAATATGCATATCTAAACGCTTCTTGTTCTATGATTTTCGCTTTAGGGAGAAATAATGTATCTATAGACGAAACATTGTAAAAAGCTCTGTATCCAATATGTTCAAGATTAGGAAGATTGTAAAACCGAATGCGTGATGAATCAAATGTGCTCCAGCCTACTTTTGTTACCGATTCTCCGTCAAGAAAAATCAACTCAGAGTTGTCCTTAAAAGACTCTCTATTATTTCCGTCAGAAGATAATCCGCCTAAGAATGTGATTGTGTTAGGTAAAGTTAGACCCCAGACTTCAACACTGTTAAACGCACTATTTGATATGTCAGTTACTGTTATACCATTTATCGTTTCAGGAATTATTATATCGTGCAATTTCCCGGTATATGAAGTTATTGCCCCTTCTTCGTCAATGGTAAAGTCAGTCTCATCCGCAAGGATAGATGAACGAAATAGGCCTGAATAAACTTTACTCGGTATGCCATCCTCATTATATGAGACCGCCTTAAAAATTTCTTCAGTTGCATAAATTTCAACAGCATCCGCAAGTAAAATTCCATTTTCAGGTGTAGGATATGTCAGGTCAAAAGTATAATAAATGTCTTCATTACCTGAAGAGGTGGCTTCAAGGACAATTTTTTCTTCATATTTCCCGGGTTGTTTATTAACGCTGATATTTGGCCTTTCCAAACCAACCGCACCAACTGCATCAACAAGCCCTTCACCGTAAAGAAGAATTCCTACATTACACTCATCGTATGGAGTAGCTGTTTCTCTTATGATATCAAAAGCATCTTCAACATTTAAATCAGGATTGAATGACAGCATCATTGCGCAAACAGCAGAAACAATCGGAGCAGAAAAGGATGTTCCACTAGCCTCTTCGTAGCCATACAAACCAATTGCCGGAACACTTTCACCCGGTGCACAAACAGCCACATGTTCACCTCTTGAACTCCAATTGCAAGGGTATGAATATATGTTACTTGCACTGATAGTAAGAACGAAAGTTGAGGAAGCGGGAAGAGCATAATTAGGTTCGTAACTTGCATTTGGGGAATTACCAGAACCTGCTATTACAAAAACATTTTGTTCATAGGCAGTTTTTATTGCATCTGCAAATAAGAGCGCTTCTGCATTCAAATTAGTCATATCAATAGGAAAAAGGAAACTACAGTTTATTATTTGTGCACCATCCAAAATTGCCTGTAACATGGCAACGGTAACTGTTGCCATAGAAAAATTGCCATCATCAGCAACTTTGTAGTTTCTAATTTTTACATTTTCAGGTGTTGCGTCAACAATTATGCTTGTAACCGATGTTTCGTGATTAAAGAAATCTTGCTCAGCTGCTTCAGGAGTGCCTGAACCATAGAAATAAGTCCTTTCAAGTCTTCCTTCAAAAAACTCTTGTTCTAAATCCACACCTGTTCCTATAAGAGCAACTTTAACTTCGTTTAACTGAATATTGTTATTTTCAACGTAGTTTTTTATTGCATACAGACCTGTTGATTCTGCTGCCCATGAATTCAGAGTGTACTTGGTTGGATTTGAATCAATGTTTTGTTCTGCCGTCTTTTCAATCGGATTTTCGAGGGCAGGTACAGTTTTATCAACGCAAACAGATTCTATATCATCTGATTCAGTATATATATTAAGTGCTTTGATTGTATCACTTGTATTTGCAAACTGAATTATATGATAATCTTTATAGCCGCTTGCAATACCGACAGAGTTCAATTCTTCAGGTTTCTGCTTAGATTTTACAATTAATCGACAAGTAGACAATTCAGCCTCATCTGAATTGTCATCATAACCAAAAGTATTGAACTCAATTTCAGGCTGATAGGAAATGAGCTCCATTGCATCGCTGACAAAACCTTGTATATCTTCTGTGTTGTTCTTAGCTGAACTGCTAAAATCAAATGCAAACATAGAAAAAATCAATGTTGCAATTAATATAGTGCTTATTATTTTTTTCATAATCTTTGCTCCTTTCTAAGTTTACTTCACGAAAATCTCAATATTATTTTCAATAAAATTGTATAGTATAAAAAATCAAAAATAAAGTTCAGATACAAAATTATAGAAAAAAGCGACAAAAATATTAAAAAAGACAAGCAATCAACTAAGATTGCTTGTCTTGACAGGTATTAAAATCACTATTTTGAACTCGTTGTTTTCAAACATCCACTCAAATTCACCGTTGTAATTCTTCAATGCTTTGGCGACACTTCGCATTCCGTAACCGTGGGATTTCTTGTTTTCCTTGGTTGTAATCAATGTATCCTTATCTGCAATCAGCTCACTTGAACAACTGTTTTTCAGAATAATCTTGTGGAACTTGTTGTCACAATCCAGTGTAAGCTCGATGTACGGTTCTGTTTCCTTTTCGGCTCTCTCGATTGCATTCCGTAAAATGTTATCGAGAATTGCCGATAAATCATAATCGCTGATAAACGAAAGGTTTTCGTTAGGCGCAACTGTGATAAAACGGATGTTTTTATCTTTGCACAGCAGAGCGTACTTATTGATTATGACATCAAGCACACGGTTCTTTGTTTTAGCTTTGATTGATACTTCATTCGATTTATCGTATATGTCCTGAATGTACTGCTTGACATTTTCTTCCGTAGTCAGATTGCTTATGTTGATAAGATTGTTACGGATGTCGTGAATAAAGATTCTTGTCTCCTCGTCTTTCTTTTCGAGAATATCAAGGTATTCAAAGTTGATTGCCTGCTTCTGCTCGACCATTTCCATATCGTGCAGTTTCTTCTGATTGTCAATCGTTCTTTCGTGAACAAAGAACACGACAACTATTGCAATAAACATTAATATCTCGCTTAAAATAAACAGGAGATTTGTTGTTGCATTTGATTCATAATAAATATTCTGATAGCGGAAAACAACCGTTATGAAGAAGGTCATTGCAGGCAGTATTGTAAGAACAATTGAAGACATTAGTCCTTCTTTGTTTTTGGCTTTCTTTGAAAACGACGATATTATCGCCAACAAAGCAAAGTAAATGAACTTTGAAGCAAACGCTTCTTCGACGAGCAGTATTGTGTCATTTTCATATTGATTGACAGGCACATTCAAAAAAGACGATGTGAGGAAGAATACAAAAAATTCTGCAAGATTCATTATCGCTACACAAAGCAAGGAATGAAATACCGATAGCTTCCAATCACATTCGTAAGCGGTATAAAAGAGAATGATATAAAGAATCACCGTTGCGGGAATATTGATATACGGCTTAGAAAAAAGAATCATCAACAACCACAATATTACATTGAGGACAAAACAAATTGCAAAAGATATTTTAGCATTTTTTCTGTAATTAAAAATCCGATTGCCGTACCAGAAAATAATATATGTTCCTAAAATGTAGACCAGGAACATAATTACGGTAAATATAGATTTGCTCACTTGCTTTCCTCCTTTTTAATCAGAAATTTAACTGCTTTGTACAGGGATTAAGATAACGATTTTGAACTCGTTGTTTTCAAACATCCACTCGAATTCACCGCTGTAGTTCTTCAATGCTTTGGCGACACTTCGCATTCCGTATCCGTGGAATTTCTTGTTTTCTTTGGTTGTAATTAAGGTATCATTATCCGCAATCGGTTCACTTGAACAACTGTTTTTCAGAATAATCTTGTGGAACTTGTTATCACAATCCAAAGTAAGCTCGATGTACGGTTCTGTTTCATTTTCGGCTCTCTCGATTGCATTTCTTAAAATGTTATCAAGAATGGCTGATAAATCATAATCGCTGATAAACGATAGGTTTTCGTTAGGTGCAACTGTTGTGAAACGGATATTTTTATCTTTGCACAGCAGAGCATACTTATTGATTATGACATCAAGCACACGGTTCTTTGTCTTAGCCTTGATTGACACTTCGTTCGATTTATCGTATATGTCCTGAATGTACTGCTTGACATTTTCTTCCGTAGTCAGATTGCTTATGTTGATAAGATTGTTACGGATGTCGTGAATAAAAATCCTTGTTTCTTCGTCTTTCTTTTCGAGAATATCAAGGTATTCAAGATTGATTGCCTGCTTCTGCTCGACCATTTCCATATCGTGCAGTTTCTTCTGATTTGTGATGTCTCTTTCGTGAACACTGAACACGACGATATTCGCAATAAACATCAGAACTTCAGCAACCACACACAATGAGGTTGACAAGATACTCGATTCAAAATACTGACTTTGCACTCTCAGAACAACGGTTATAAAAAAGGTCGTTGCCGGAAGTATCGTTAAATATATTGATGTTTTTGTACCGTCTTTTTTCATTCGCTTTTTGGCGAAAGAAGATATTATAGTCAAAAGAATGAAATATAAAAACTTCGATGCAAAAGCTTCTTCAATCATAATAACAATATCATTTTTGAAATGAGTTACCTCTAAATCGAGAATATATGAAACAATAAAGATTATCATATATTCTGCAATCCACATCAAAGCTACAAGCAACAATGAATGAAAAAGTGCAAGTTTTTTGTCGCATCTAAAGGCAGAATAAAGAACCAGTCCGAACAGAATTATTGTTGCAACGATATTGACAACTTCGTTAAAGAAAAGATTCAGAAGCAGCCACAAAATAATATTAGCTGCCAGGCAGATTGTTACCGTTGTTTTGAAGTTCTTCCTGTAATCAAAAAGTCGGTATCCGTACCAGAACAGCAGATAGGTGTTTAACAGATAAATCAAGAAAGTTAAGGCATATACAGTAAGACCGGACATTTCACACCCCTCTTTCTGCAAATGAAAACATTTTCTTGCGGAATTCTGACTGTTTGCTCGGTGCAATTGAAATAATATACTTTTGGTCTTCGTGAGCCAATGTAAGCGATGAACGGTTAAAGCTCTCGACAAAATTGAAATTTATTATATAGCTTGCGTGCGGTGAGCAAAAATTCAATTCATCCAGCTTGCCTTTCCAATATGCAAGAGTTTCATTGGATATATACTGGCCTTTTGTTGTTACGATTTTAGATTTTCTTTTGTATGTTTCGCAGAAGATTATTGACTGAGTTGAAACCATTACGGAGTCATTGTTCGGGCAGATGATTTTGATATCCCTGCCTGAAATTGAAAGCAATGCCGCATCCAATGAACGGTACAATCGGGTAACGTCCAACGGCTTCTGCAGAAATCTGTAAGCACCGAGCTCGAAAGCATCGTCAAGATATTCAGAGTATGCTGTAATCATAAAGATTATAATATTGCTGAATTTTTGCTTGAGCTTTTTACCGACTTCAACACCGCTGACTGACGGCATTTCAACATCAAGAAAAGCCATGTCGAAGATGACATCGCTGCGAAGCAAATCTTCACCGTTTTCAAAACTGAAAATCTCTGCGTCTATGGACTTTATTCCGAAATAATAGTTCAAAGCCTTTTCGACTTCTTCTGTTACTCTTGATTCATCATCACAAATTGCAATTTTCATTATTCTTACTCCTTGCATATGAATACAATTATACATTTTTATTATTACAAAAGGAGTATAACTTGTCAATGGAAATGCAAAACTATCGAAAAAAGCGACAAAATTATTAATAAAATGAACTTAACACTTCATCCCTTGGCATCGCAATAAACGATACCGAGGGATTTTTATTTTTTATTAAATTCCTTTTTGTCTAACATATTATAACTGAAGACACAGGCTATAGGAATTTCTCACACAAGGACAGATTCTTGTTGCTTGTGGGTGGAGGAGCGATACGGATATGCATTAAGTATTGTTCGTCCGCTGAGGTGCCGTGAGATGCGAATTGTTTTAAAATTCGCAGGCAGGCATCTCCTTCCAAACCAAAACGATATTTTAAAACCGTTTACAGTTTTGGTTTGAGGACAGAGTTGAAAAAAACTATTTTAAAATTTCAACTCTGTCCCGGAACGGTTGCTTTTTGAAAGAAAAGAACCGGTCCATGCTAACGGTTATTCAGTTATTTAACGGAATAACCAGTTAGCAGGACGAAGAAGTGATTTTTACTTCGGTGTAACGGGTTTGCATCGACCCTTACGGATGAATTTTAAAATAAAATTCGTCGCTTCAATCGAAGCCCTTGAACAGTTTAACTCCGAAAGGTGGACGGTTTGAAAGTCCGTGCAGTGCGAAACTTTCACAATTTACACAAAAATAAAACCATCCGAGTTTTTGAATTCTCGGATGGTAGTAGTTTCAGTTGTTTTTATCGTCAGCGACCGTGAAGTTAAACATTTCTTTGAAATCGTTATAGCATTCTTCACAAACCCAATATTTTTTGTCAAGGGTACAATAACCTTGCTGCAGGTCTTCTTCGTTCTCGCTGAATTTATCCCAACAGAATGCACAGTGATCGTGATCCCATTTGTCTGACGGCTTAGTATATTCTGTCTTTTTAAGTTTGGCGTTCAACAAAAACTCTTTCTGATTCAAGAGTCTCCAATCGGTTCCCTCAATCATGGTAAAGCACCTTTTTCCTTTTGTGTTTTAAATAATATTATTATATATTAAAGATTTCTGTGCCATACAACAACTTGCGTTATAAAATCTCTTAACGGTTGACCTTGAATTGTATAATCCAAGAGTTCATCTATGGTCTCGAAGTGTTTGCCTTGCTCATCTTTATAGGCTTGACATATAAAGAAAGATTCTCTCCCTTCGCCTTCGTGGAACACACCATAATCCGTGCCATTCCAATTGAATTCAATTTCTCTTCCATTGGTTAAGCTGAATTTAAAGTCGTCAATAGACTCAAAAGGACTGAAATCTATGATGTTTTCGTTGTGCATTAGAGTACCTCCCGGTTGTCCCGATAAAACTCCCTCTTGCAGAAAAAATACTAATTAACAACGAATTCTTCTTCGAATTTTTTATAATCAATATATTCTTCAGCATCTGAGAGATTAAATCCAAATTCATTTTTATAAAATTTCAAAAACTGTTTTGCAGCTAAAAATGCCGTTTGTATATTTTCTGTTGATGTATTTTTATAACAATCATTCAAGCAATCGCAGAAATCTTCAAAAGCAGCAGGATCAGCAGAATCACTTCCGTCAAACAGTTCGAAATCCATGCTTCCTAACAAGATCCCAACGGAATCATTTTTTGTTTCATTGTAAAAACTTTCTAAAAGAGAAAACAAAGTTTTGTAAGATTGCTTTTGATATTGTCTATTCATATAATAAATACTCCTTTCGGTTTACTGTAACCAGTTCCATTATTCCAATTAAGTGGAGGGTTGTTGATGCCACCATTTTGTATAGTGTCGCCTCTTACTTGAACCCAAACCTGTCCTTTTTCAGGAACTTCCTTTGAATACCAATCATTTCCATGACTATCTGATCCCACATAATTTCGTCTGTCGTTTGCAACATCCTCCAATAGTGTGCGATTCTCTTTTGTATCCTTCATATGTCCCTTTTTATTTCTGAATATATGTTTTGTCTGAGATTCATTTTGGGGTAAGGATACTTTTTTCTGTCCGCCTGCACTACCCATACCTTTTTCATTATACGATAAAACATAACCTGTTACTTTTTTGATATAACCTTTCTTTCGGTCGTCTTCCTTTGTATAGTTATTGGTTTGTGCATAATCAATCGTTATGATTTTCCCTTGCATTTCCACGAAGGGTTCACCGTAGCAAATTACTGCTTGTGGTTTGACTTTTCGTATAAGTTCGTTATATCCCTGCAAAAACAAGGCTTTTTCTTTTCTTACACCTAAAGTTGAAACAGCAACCGTACTGCCTTTCTCTATTCCGTCAAAGCAAAACCAAAATGTGTTAGGTTCTCCCCATGCAACAGTCGGAATAACTTTAATCCCTTTAGATTGTAAATATGCACCGCACCAACGACTTCTGAATGTATTGTATACCTTTAACGAAAGCGGCATTTCAGTGTAAATACTGTAATTGGGTGCAAGAACAGCTTTATACTTTTTTAATCTTTCTATTCTTGGTTCAGGGTCATTCCACATAACTTCAAACTTGTAGTCATCTAAAAAGAAATGAACGATTTTATCAGTTTCATTTTCACTGAGTTTATCATATCCGATTAGCTCTACATTTTCAAGTTTTATTTCTTCCTTTTCGATTTTTGGAATCTCAAAAACCCCATCACCTTTGAATTGATTTCTCAGAAACATAGGATTTGTTCTGAATTCTTCACTTTTCATTTATTTCCTCCTATATATATAAATGCAGAGAGAACAAATGTTCTCTCTGCATTTATATTGTAGACAATATTTTAAAACTTGTCAATATATTTTTAGCTATATGTTGCTTTTGTAAACAGAAATTATTTTTCATCTAACATATTATTATCGAACGATTAAATCCGTTACAACAAAAAACAAGGAGGTGAAAACCAATGAAAAAGAAAAAATACCATAAGAAAAGTATTTCTCGCAAATTACGGGATGAATCTAACATATTCTTTTCGAGATATGAAAACAATGTAACCCGTTCGTCATTCATCAGAAACTATGCGAAGTTTATTGAGTATTGCAGAAAAGAACATAACTGCAAGACAAAAGAAGAGTGTAAAGAACAGATATTTAAATATATAGATTATCTGAAAGAAAAGGGATACACAGCAAGTACAATTCATACATACCTCGCACCCGTGGGATTGTATCACGGAATATCACTCGCAGAAATGAATCTGCCGAAAAGACACAACGCAGATAACATCCGTTCAAGAAAGAAAAAGAAATACAGAGCTTCTGCTGATACTAAAAATCCGTTGTACTCCCGAACAGTTGAATTTCAAAAATGTGTAGGTATCAGAAGAAACGAATTGAAGAATCTCAGAAATAATGATTTCGGATATGACGAAAGCGGCTACCCTTGCGTCATCGTCAGCAAAGGTAAGGGCGGCAAAGAAACATACCAAAGGTTGCTTCCGAGTGACGAGGACTTTGTAAAATCTTTTTTTGATGGTTCGTCTAACATATTATTCTCAGCAGATGAGATGAATAATGACATCGACTACCATCACATCAGGGCCGAGCAAGCCGTCAGGTCGTATTACTATTACACAGACAGATTAAAAAACGAACCTGAATACAGAGCACAGCTCGAACAAGAAATTGAAAAACGATGGAAGTTAAAAAACATCGACAAGAAAACAAAGAAACCAAAACCGTTTGATAAGAAAGAAATCCGCGGACAATATCACATCCGAGGTAAGAATAAAGAGCTCGCCAAGAAGAAAGGTTTGCCGTTGGTCTATGATAAATTGGCTTTGATGGCCGTTTCAATTTTTCATCTTTCGCATTGGCGCGTCGATGTGACTGTTTTAAATTATCTGTTAGCAATTTAAAAATAAAAACCAACGAAAGGAGGTGTTTGAATGTCAAAGAACCCAACTAATAGAAAGGTTGGGGAGGTGTTGAATATTGAAATAAAGAAAGGAACGGAAAATATTCCGAAAGCAGTATATTCAGAATTAGCAAGATGCTTTTTCTCTGAAATAACAGAATTTTATAATAACAAAAAGAAGGTATGATAATATGTTTAAATTTTTCAAAAAACCTCAAAAAGTAAAGCTTATGGCCTTTACAAAAGCGCTTTTGCGCGCTATATTAAAAACCCCAAGGAGGAATGAAAATGAATGCTGTAATTTATGCCCGATACTCAAGCAGTAATCAGACAGAAGCATCTATCGAAGGACAGATGCGAGAATGTAATGAATATGCCAAGAAGAACGGTATAAACATCGTTGGTACATACATAGACAGAGCCCGCTCTGCAACAACAGATAACAGACCCGACTTCAAAAAGATGATTAAGGACAGTTTAAACAAGAAATTCGATGCTGTTATCGTATGGAAACTTGACCGTTTCGCCCGAAATCGTTATGATAGTGCGAAATACAAAGCCACACTTAAAAAGAATGGTGTTAAGGTTATTTCTATAACTGAGCATATCTCCGATGACCCAAATGGAATAATTTTAGAATCAATGCTTGAAGGTATGGCTGAGTATTATTCTAAAGAGCTTTCGGTAAAAGTCATCCGCGGCAGAACAGAAAATGCTTTGAAATGCAAATCAATCGGCGGCAATATTCCAATCGGATATGTGATTGATAAAAATCAGTTTTATCAGATAAACCCGTTGACTGCACCTGCTGTTCTTGAAGCGTTTCAGAGTTATGCTGAAGGAAAGACAATGAAAGAAATAGCAGAAGATATGTGTAGCAAGGGAATCAGAAACAACCGTGGAGGAAAGATTACTTTCAATGTTCTGACACATATGTTTCATAATCGCAGATACATAGGCGAATACAAGTACCGCGATATTATTCATCCGAACGGAATTCCTGCAATTGTTCCGTTAGATTTGTTTGAAAAAGTTCAGGACAGAATGGCACAGACGAAAAAAGCACCAGCAAAACATAAAGCAGAAGATGACTACCTGCTTTCACCGAAGTTATATTGCGGAAAATGCAACAGGCTTATGGTAGGAGAAAGCGGAACAAGTAAAACTTCAAAAAAATATCATTATTACAAGTGTTCCGGTGTTAAAAAGTTCCATGATTGTAACAAGAAGACAATCGGAAAGGATGCGCTTGAATCGATTGTTTTAAAACAAATCGAAAATGTGTATATGGATGACAATCTGATTGAAAAGATTGCCGATGAAGTTCTGACAGAACAAGCTAAAGAAAACACGACATTGCCTCTTCTCAAAAAGAAATATGCCGAAACCGTGAAAGGTATCAGCAATATGCTCGATGCTATACAGAACGGAATACTGACAGAATCGACCAAAGAGAGGCTTGAATCATTAGAGCTGCAAAAAGCCGATTTATCACTGAAAATCACAAAAGAAGAACTCGAAAGACCGCTGTTAACAAAAGAGCAGATTATCGAATGGCTAAAAGATTTACGAAAGTACGGAACAAAGCGTTTAGACCATAAACGAAGACTGATAAATACTTTTGTTAATTCAGTTTATCTGTATGACGATAGAATTATCATTAACTTCAACTACAAGGACGGTGCAAAAACCGTCCGAGTAGATGAAGTTAATAATTTACTCCTGAGTTCGGATTCTAATGTATATGCTCTGCCATAAAAATCGACAGTCTTCGGTAGAAGGTTGTCGATTTTTTACTTATTATCTCTTCACTATTCACTCTTCACTAACTTTCGGGTCGATTTTCGAAAGTAATATGTTATAGTGAATATGCGTGGACGGAACACCCGCACCCGATTTTAATTTTAGATTATTTGCGATAAATCAGTTTATAAACGCTTAAAAACCCGAACTCTTTACCAATTCAAGAGTTCGGGTTTTTATATTATACTTTAATTTCAATCATACCGTTAAGGCTGAATTTTGACCTGTCAACGCCTTTTTTGAAATCAAGGATTTTCTGCGTTGTTGTTTCACCGTCTGATGTTACGTTAAGCATAACCCATTTGCCGTCTTTGAAATAATACTTAGAAACTGTGCCGTCCTTAAGCTCATATGTTTCGCAAACAAGCTTTTCACCGTCAACGGTTACCTCTTCCGACTTAACATTTTTTGCATCTTCTGCACTGCCGATAGAAAGATCTACCTGCTCGTTGCTCTTCATATAAACATTAATACCGGGAGCAATAAAATCCGGAAAAATAAGATATGTCTTTGAATCAAGAACAAGGAGTCTTACCGTTTGACCCCGTGCTACAGTTTCAACGCAGGCATCCTCGCCTCGTATCATAGTTGTAACAACGTTGGTTCCCTCTTTATTTGTCACTTCGGTTTTAAGAGTAAACTCACCGCTTTTCAGTATCGGATCAACAACATCTTTTTTGTACGAGGTCGCAAGGTTATCGTCAACTTCAAGATCGCCGTCATAATTTCCGACAGAGATTTTCAAAGCAACAAGTGCATCACTTGAGTTGATGAAGCCGTCGTCGTTAATATCAGCATATTCTTCGTTGATTTCCGTAACTTTACCAACGGCATACTGCAGAATCATAAGTGCATCTGAAGAATTGGTTGCACCGTCTGAATTGACATCACCGACAAGCCTTGCAGCTGCAGTTGATGCAAAACCGAAAGCGCAGATTATTGCAAGAAAAAACGAAATAAATCTTTTCATTTTTGGTATCTCCTCTCGTTTTATGAGGTGATTATATCACAGTAATTAAAATAAATCTACTAAAAAGAGAAAAATATCGTGCCTTTTTGACAACCAAATTATAGTATGATATAATTTAAAAAGGAGGTTAGATTATGAAAAAGAAAGCTAAAAAGAAAATTGCACCCGTAATTGTAACGGTGTTTGTAATCCTGTTTTCTCTTGCATATATTGCCGCCTTTATTTTTTTGATTGTTGCAGATATTGTTCCCGTTCCCATAGCGGCAATCGCAATAATTGTTTACCTGATTGTCTGCGTTGCAATAATCGCAGTTCTCAGGGAAAGAATAAAAGAAATTAACGGAGGTCTTGAAGATGCAACTTTTAAGTATTAATTATGTTCCCGGAAAAGAAATTGAAGCTCTTGGGATAGTAAAAGGCTCAGTCGTGCAGACAAAGCATATGGGCAAAGATTTTATGGCAGGAATGAAAACCCTTGTCGGCGGCGAAATAAAAGGCTACACGGAGATGCTCAACGAAGCACGTGCAATAGCAACACAGAGAATGGCAGAGGAAGCCATGGCTATGGGGGCAGATGCAGTTATCGGTGTAACGTACGGAAGCTCCGCAATTATGCAGGGCGCCGCAGAAATCGTAGCCTACGGCACAGCGGTCAGAATCAAATAAGCAGTTAAAAGCCGACGGATAACCGTCGGCTTTTCGTTGCATAAATTCGGGTTTATCGGGTTCTTTGATTTCGCACAATCCAACTGTGTGCCCGTAGGGGACGGGTCGCCCGTCCCGAAATTGCGTGTGGTTAAACGGGACGTTGAAGACGTCGTCCCCTACAATGTTTATTTGAATTTTCCTCCACAAAACCGAATTTGTTGGACCATTACATCATACCTATACCAAAAAGCGACAAGGGCGGTTTCGCCCTTGTCGCTTTGAATCTTTATTTACTGAAACTTACTTCAACGGGTACTGACTTGACGCCATATGCCGTTTCGGCTGTAATTATTGCCGTGTAATCACCCTTATCGAGTTTGCCGAGATTTACCGTATTTGTCGAATCAACCGTTGCTGAGTAATACTTCGGGAGAAGCCAATCGTTATAAACCTCCTCGCCTGCCGCATTATTCACAGTGATTCTGTAAAGGTAAACGGGTGTTCCGTCTGTTGACTTTGCAGAGTCAAAAGTAAGGCTTGTCTTGCCGAGTGATGTCTTTGCTTCAATCTTTGCATCGTCTGCAAAAACGGGAGCTTTTGATCTTGCCGCCTGCTTTTCGGGTGTGTATTCGCGGTTTTCAGGGTCTGCGGGATTTTCAAGAATATACTCAACGAGTACCTTTTCCTCTACAAGGTCGATGCCGAGCAAACGAACACGGTTGTTTGCATCAACTTCAACAATCCAGTACTGTACCTCATCCTTATATCCTTCGGGATGAACCGTACGTACATCTTCAACGGTAAGCTCTACGTAATAAAGCGAGCCTGTACCGACTGCTGTGAATTCACCCTGCCACAATGAACGCGGGTCGTTGAGAGGATAGTGTGAATGGCCGGAGAAATGAACGAGCTGAGGATACTGCACAAAAATATCCTTGAAGAATTCATCGTCCCAACCCTCGAAATCTGAGCTACCGTAAACTGTCTTGTCAACGTGCTCGTGCTGTGCGAAGAAAATCGGCTTTGTCGGGTCATCCGCAACAGCCTTGTCAAGCTCTGCCTTAAGCCATTCGCGCTGATAATCTGCATAACGCACACCGTCAACATATGCACGTGACATTGTGATGAAGTGGTAACCGTTGATTACGTAATGGTTATCCGTTGCATCCATATCGTGAAGCAGCTTAAAATAATCGAGCGATTCATAATCGTAAGTTCCGCCGTCGTGAGCCTGAGCAAGAAGCGGCATAACCTGAGTTTCAGGCTTGATTACGCTGTCGATTGCGCTCTTGAATGCACAACGCTGTGACTGAAGACCGTCGTCCGTTGTATCGCCTGCGAAAATAACTCCGTCGAGTGTTTTGTAATTCTCGTCAGCTTCTGCAATTGCATAGCTCATTTTGAGGGCTTTCTGAATACGTCTTGCCTGCTTGTCGTTGGCTGCCATAACATGGGTATCACTCGCAACCATAAAGCGAAGTACGGGAACAAAATCGCTTGTATCTTCGGGAGCAACGGGATTCATAAGTGAAGCACCCCATGTGCCGAAGAAGGTGATGATTGCCATAAATGCGGAAATAATTGACTTCAACATAATAACACGCCCTTAATTATTTAATTGTGTAAGGAGTTTCATCCTGAGGCTCACGGCTCTTATACTTACCGCGTGTGAAATCAGGAATTTCAAGAGTTTCGCCGTTGTTCTTGAGTGACTGCTCACTGAGTGCCGTAATGCTCATCCACGCAGCCATATCGTAAACGTCGATCGGCGGAAGAGTGCCATTCTTTACGGTTTCAACCCAAGCACGAAGCACGTGCCAGTCCATACCGCCGTGGCCTGCTTCCATCATTTCCTTTGTTGTGTTCTTCCAGAGAGGATGGTTATATTTCTTTTCATACCTCTTTGCATTTCCCCAGAAATATTCCTGATCCCATTCGTGGTTTGTGTGCGGTTCTCTGTCAAGATAAACGATGTCGCCGTCCTCCTGGTAAAGGCCCTTGAGACCTCTTACTGTATAACCTCTGCTGTAAAAACGCGGAAGACAGGTATCAAGAGTAAGGTCGATAACCTCGCCACGCTCTGTTTTGATAAAAGTTCTGACGATATCAGCCTGTGCAAATTCTGTTTTGCCGAGCTCGTCATGAAGATCCTTATGCTTTTTGACAAAATCCTTAAGTCCGTTTGCACCTGAACATACAGAAGAAAGTGAAACAAAACGGTTGCCTCTGTTGATATCAAGAAGCTTTGCGAGAGGGCCAAGTGCGTGTGTGGGATAATTTTCGCAGTTACGTGAAATATAGTTTCTCAGACGGTAATGTCTGTTCTTTGTGCCGTAGCAAACCTCATCGCGAAGGTCATGCGCATACTTACCCGAACAAGCAACAATTCTGCCGAATTTGCCGTCACGAACCATGTTATGAATCATAAGCTCACGTTCGCCGTAGCAGCAGTTTTCCATAAACATTGCCCATACGCCTGTCTTTTCATATGTATCAACAACTTCCCAGCACTCTTCAAGTGTGTACGCACCGCCGACTTCAGAAGCTGCAGGGATTCCGCACTTCATCGCTTCGATAGCGATTTTAACGTGAGTTGACCAGTCTGTTGCGATATAAACACTGTCAAGACCTTCAAGCTTGAAGATTTCTCTATAATCAGTTGAGCCGAAAGGTGTGTTACCCTTTTCCTTTTCAACTCTTTCAATACCCTTCTGAGTTCTGTCCTCGTAAGCATCGCATACACCGATAACATTTACGTCATCCATCTTACAGATTGTACCGAGCATACCGCTACCGCGGTTACCAAGACCGATAACAGCAACATTAATTTTTTCTTTCATTTTAAAGACCTCGCTTATCCTATAAATATAGATGATTAAATTATAGCATAACGAAAATTAATTTCAATAACATTAAAGAAAAAACAGGAATATCTTTCACCGTGTTGCAAAGAAAACGACGTTTTGATATAATAAAACACAGAAACTGAGGTGAAAGACGATGACAAAAAAAGAAAGAGCATTACTTGCCGTTGAGGCTCTGAAAAAAGAATACCCCGGGGCAATATGCTCTCTTAATGCAGGAAATGAATTTGAGCTTCTGGTCGCAACCCGTCTTTCGGCACAGTGTACGGACGCCAGAGTGAATATCATTACACCTGCTCTTTTTGAAAAATATAAAACTCTTGAGGACTATGCAAACGCAAACGTTGCGGACGTTGAAGAATTGGTACACTCATGCGGTTTTTACCGTCAGAAGGCACGCGACATCATCGGAATGGCACGTGAGATTCTTGAACACTTTGACGGCAAAGTGCCCGACAACATCGAGGACCTGACTTCCCTGCCCGGTGTCGGACGAAAAACGGCTAATCTCATCTGCGGTGACGTTTACGGCAAGCCTGCCGTTGTTGCGGACACTCACCTTATCAGGATTTCAAACCTTCTCGGTCTTGTTGAAACAAAGGATCCTCTTAAGGTTGAAATGGCACTGAAAAAAATTCTTCCTCCTGAGGAAAGTAACGACTTCTGCCACAGATGCGTTCTTCACGGAAGAGCCGTCTGTATTGCAAGGAGACCCGACTGCAAAAACTGCTGTATGGCAGCCTTCTGCAAATCAGCCAAAAGCAAGCTTTGATATAAGAATCGTGAGCGCCGCGCCGACCATTGCGGCGCTCAAAAGTCTTACGGCAAGCAAAAGTCTGCTTTTTCGCACTCTTGACGGTGGCGGAGCACCTGCATCACCCGCAATTTCACTCGCTCTTTCGCGTAAAGTACCCTCACTTACAGCCGAAAATTCGGGCTTTACAAAGAAAATTACACGTTCAAAATATTCACACGACGGTTTTGTAACTTCTACCACCTGATGATTGACTCCTTTGAGCAAAATATACACCTCTTTATACAAAAAATATCATTTGTATTGTTCACTGTCGTACGATTTTTTATTCATAAAAAAGTGAATAAAAATCGACAATAAATGACATTAAATGGAGTTTCACCGTTTTTCGGTGGAAGTGTGGAAAACTTTAAAAATCGGTTAAAAAGTGTGGAAAACTATGTTGAAAGTGTTGATAACTTCATTAAAAAACGTTGATATATCAAAGTTTTCCACATTTTAAAGGGCTAAAGCCAAATGTTTGTTAATTTTTTATCAATAATTAAACAACTTGTGTCAAGTTTTTTTTAATAATAAATTGCACAAACTTTTAAGAAAAAACTATCTATTTTTTCTATTTATAACAACCAAAAAGACTTGACAACCTATAGTTACAAAAAGTTACAAAATGAATATTCATTTTTTATACAGGTGATAAAATGACAGTAAAATTCGGTAAAAACACAATAATTTTTGAAGAAATAAACACGTTGAGCGTTTCCCTTTCGCTTGACTGCGGTCAGGCTTTCCGTTGGAGTGAAAAAGAAGACGGAATCTGGCACGGAGTTGCCTTCGGAAAAGCTGTTGATATTTCCCAAAAAGAAAATAATTTGATAATAAACGGTAATTTCAATGATGGTGATGAGAAAATCTGGGCGGATTATTTCGACCTCGGACGTGACTATTTTTCTGTCTGTGAAAAACTCAAAAACGACCCTCATTTAAAAACCGCGATTGAAGCCTATCCCGGAATACGAATCCTTCGTCAGGAATCGTGGGAAGCTCTTTGTTCGTTTATCATCTCACAGAATAACAATATTCCGCGAATCAAAGGAATTGTCGAGAGGCTGTGCAGCAATTTCGGCGAAGACCTCGGAAACGGTGATTTCACCTTCCCCTCTGCCGAAAAGCTTGCCTCGCTGACAGTTGACGACCTTGCCCCCATTCGCTCGGGATTCAGGGCAAAGTACATAATCGATGCAGCACAGAAAGTCGCAAACGGTGAAGTTGACCTTCAGAAACTTTCTTCTTGTGACATTGACGAAGCTCGTGAAGAACTTATAAAAATTAAAGGAGTCGGTGCGAAAGTTGCCGAATGTACCCTGCTTTACGGTTGTGGAAGGGTTGATGCATTCCCCGTTGATGTCTGGGTGCGAAGGATAATGAGTGAAATGTACCCCGACGGTTTACCCGAATGCACAAACGGTGTTGAGGGCATCGCACAACAGTACCTTTTCCATTGGAGAAGAAACGTGGAATAAAAAACGACAAGTTTTGGGTTGTAAAATTTTGAAACAACACGGGTGTCTCAAACGAGACACCCGTGTTTCTTAATCTTTATCTGAAACTTTAATTATGTACTCTCTGAAAAATACAACTGCTTCGCCGAGTGAAGAAATCGGGATTCGCTCGTTTGTTGCGTGAGTTGTGAAGAAAAGAGAAAGAGGAACATTGAACGGTGCGAAACGGAGAATGTTATCGCAGATTTCGCCGTAACGGTAAGCATCAGTTCCGCCCATTACAAGGTACGGTGCAACAGCAACACCTTCGGGATGAATGCTGTTTTCAACACTCTCAATCGCCTTGAATGCTCTTGAATCCGTCGGTGAAAACGGAGTAGCCTCTTTACCGTTGAAGTGCTCAATTTCAATATCCTTGTATCTGATAACCTTTCTTACGTGTTCCTCAACGTCGGCAATACTGTCACCCGGAAGCGGACGGAAGTTTACCGTGATGCTCGGTCTCTGGGGCAAAACATTTGCCGCAGGACTACCCTCGCACATTGAAACACTTGTGATTGTTCTTACCATGCTTGCTCCCTGCGGAATAAGCTTGAGAATGAGCTTGAGCAACGGAATGAACGGAGGATAATTTCCGATGAAAATTTTTCCGAAGAAAGTTGCTCTGCTTGCAAGTGTATCAAGAAGCTCGGACAAAAACGGAAGCCAATGTGACTTAAACTGATTTTTTTCAAGATCACGGACAGCATTCGCGAGTTTCCACATACCGCTGTGCTTCGGTGCCGCAGATGTGTGACCGCCCTTATCGTGAAGGGTAATTTTCATATCGACATAGCCTTTTTCAGCTGTACCGACAGCTGCAAGTTTCGTCTTTATAACGCCCTTGATGTTAAGGTCGATAAGGGCACTACCCTCATCAAGTACACTGTCAAGGTGTACCCCTCTGTCCTTGAGTGTTTTTACGATTGTACCTGCACCTGTATAAACAGTCGAAACAGTTTCCTCGTTATGACCGAAGCAAAGGTAAACATCACGGTCAGGCTGAAAGCCCTCTGCCATAAGCGATTCAACGGCTTCCATAACGCAGATAAGATGGTTTTTCATATCAAGTGCGCCTCTGCCCCATACGTATTCACCGTCAATATGGCCACTGAAGGCATCATATTTCCAATCCTTTTCTGTGCCCTCGGAAACGGGAACAACGTCCTGATGAGCAAGCATAGCCATCGGCTCAAGGTCAGGATTCTTTCCTTTCCAAAGGTAAAGCAAGCTTGCCTTGTCAACAACTTCCTTTGTTGTGTTTTTTGCAATAAGCGGATAAGTTTTGTCAAGGTATTCGTGGAATTTTTCAAACTCTTCCCACTCTACGCCCTCGTCCCTTACCTTTGAAATTGTCTTGAATTTGATAGCATCAGAAAGATGCTCTGCAACTTTCTTTTCATCAATGTCAACATCTCTGATTTTAACCGTCTGTATTTTCTTCGGTCTGAGTGTAGCAGCTCTGATGAGCGAAGCAACAATAATCAGTGCCAGAATTGCAAGTAAAATTTTCCACCACATAACAGCAAACCTTCTTTTTATTTATTCTTCGTATTCGTAATCGTCTTCGTAGTCTTCCTTTGAATAATCAAAGTTTTCGTCCACTTCAACTTTTCCGAATTTTCTGTGTTTTGAAACACCTCTGCGTGTTCTTGAATAAATTTCGTGAATGTAGCAGGTCTTATAACCCTTTTCTTTCCTTAAAACAAAACCAATCTGTTCAACATAAATCAAAAGTGATTCATAGTTGTTATCCGCCTTGATAGAAACAAGCTTCTGAACCTCGCCCGTTTCTTCGCCGAATTTTTCAACTTCCTTTGTTTCAAGGTTGTAATACCACATACGGTGGCTTTTGAGCGTATAAGCAAAAGCCTCCTTATTCATATATCCGTGTTTGATAACCTTACCCGTAAGATTGTCAACAACAATCACGGGGAGAATATCTCTCATTTTCCAGAGCTTAGTTAAATCAACCATTTACATTCTCCTTTAAAAATTGAAAAAGCTTATCTGCGTGCTTTCGGGCAAACCTTCAAGCGCTCCGCAGGCTTCAAGAGTTTCCATAACGGATTTACTGATTCCTGCTCTTTGCTGAAGGTCTTCGCGGGACATATACTCTCCCTGACCGTCATCACGTGCTTTCATCAATGATACCGCAGCAGCTTCGCCCGTTCCTGCCATAGCAGAAAACGGAAGCCTAATCTTTCCGTCTTCGATAAGGTAGGTGCTTGCGTGCGATTTATAAATATCAACGGGAAGGAACTCAACTCCGCGTGCCATCATTTCGTTGACGACCTGCATTGAAGTGTAAATACCCTCTTCCTTTGCCGTAGCTTCGTGTCCCTTTGCCTTGATTTCCTTCATACACGCTTTTACGGCATCTCTGCCTTTCATTATAGCAACCGTGTCAAGGTCTTCACCGCGTACGGACATATACGTTGCGTAATACTCAATCGGATGATAAATCTTGTACCACGCAAGTCGCATAGCAGCAATAACGTAAGCTGCGGCGTGAGCCTTCGGGAACATATACTCGATTTTCATACACGAGTCGATGTACCATTGCGGAACATTATGCTCCCTCATCGCGTTCATATGGTCTTCCGTAAGAAGCTTTGTCGCGTTACCCTTACGGACGATTTCCATGATTTTGAAAGCCATATCGGGTTCAAGTCCTTTATGCATAAGGAAAACCATAATATTATCTCGAGTTCCGATAACGTTTGAAATTGTACAGATTCCTTTTTCAATAAGATCCTGCGCATTGCCGAGCCAAACGCCCGTACCGTGTGAAAGACCCGAAATCTGCAACATATCGGAAAAGTTTTTCGGCTTCGCATCCATAAGCATTTGACGAACGAACGGAGTGCCGAGCTCGGGTAACGAGAGTGTACCCGTTTCACATTCGATATCCTCCGATGTTACGCCTAACGGTTCGGGCGAAGTAAGAAGCTGATAAAGCTTCGGGTCACAGACATCGGCTTCAAAAACTTTGATACCTGTTGAATCCTCAAGGTGCTTGTAAAGTGTCGGCACATCGTGGCCGAGGTTATCGAGCTTGAGGATAGTGTCGTGAAGCGAACGGAAATCGAAGTGAGTTGTACGAAGTCCGCCTGCGACGTCATCCGCAGGGTGCTGAATCGGGGTGAAATCCTCCGCATCGTTACTTGCAGGGATAACAACCATTCCGCCCGGGTGCTGTCCCGTTGTTCGTTTAACACCGACACAGCCCTGTGTCAGTCTGTCCTCTTCCGCACGGCTGAGGAAAATTCCCTTTGCCTCTTCCCATTTTTTAACGAAACCGTATGCAGTTTTGTCGGCAACCGTACCGATTGTACCTGCTTTGAAAGTGTGGTCAAGTCCGAAAAGCTCTTCCGTATAACGGTGAGCATAGAACTGATATTCACCGCTGAAGTTAAGGTCGATATCGGGCTGTTTGTCGCCCTTGAATCCGAGGAACGTTTCGAACGGGATATCGTGACCGTCACGGTGCATCGGGATTCCGCAATGCGGACAATCCTTCGGCGGAAGGTCAAAGCCCGAACCGACGGAGCCGTCTTCGAAAAATTCGCTGTGCTTACACTGTCTGCAGACATAGTGCGGAGGAAGCGGATTAACTTCCGAAATACCTGCCGCGTGAGCAACGAATGATGAACCAACCGATCCTCGCGAGCCGACGTAATATCCGTGCTCTTCGGAGTTATAAACAAGCTTCTGAGCGATCATATAAAGAACGCCGAAACCGTTTGAAATAATTGATTTAAGTTCCTTGTCAAGACGTTTTGCAACGTTTTCGGGAACGGGATCGCCGTAGTCACGTTTCGTTCTTTCCCAGCAGATTCGGGTAAGATCCTCGTCCGCGCCCTCAAGGCTCGGCGGGAATGTACCTCTCGGGAAAGGTGTGATGTCCTTTTCGCACATATCGGCGATTTTGTTTGTGTTTGTTATAACAATTTCCCTTGCCGTTTCTTCGCCAAGGTAGCTGAACTCGTCAAGCATTTCCTGAGTTGTTCGCATATAAAGCGGAGCCTGCTCGGACGCATCCTTGAATCCCATTGAAGTCATAAGGATTTCGCGGTAAATCGCATCCTTTTCCTCCATAAAGTGAACGTCACCCGTTGCAACAACAAGCTTATTAAGTCTGTCTGCGATAGAGATAAGACGTCTGTTATGATTCTGCAGGTCGATATCGCTTTTTACATCATAGAATTTCTCATCGGTTGAACGCACCATAAAGCGGTTGTTTCCGATAGGCTGAACTTCAACATAATCGTAAAACGAAGCAACCTTCGTAAGCTCTTCGTCGCTTTTGCCGTCCATCATTACCTGATAAAGCTCACCTGCTTCGCAAGCACTGCCGATGATAAGACCTTCACGAAGCTGCATCAATCTGTGACGCGGAATACGCGGCCGTTTTTTAAAGAACTTAAGGTTCGATTCCGTAATTAATTTGTAGAGATTTTTAAGTCCCTGAGTATTTTTGACAAGAATGATGATGTGATAAGTCCTCTGACTTCTGACTTCCTCGATGTATTCCGCAGGGATTTCGTCGCCGTCATTGAAACCGTATTTCGAGTAAAATTCATCATCGTCAACAAGGTAACCTTCCATACCGTAGATTACCTTGATTCCTGCCTTTGCTGCCGTGTTACAAGCTTCGGGGAAGCCCTGAACACAGCCGTGGTCCGTAATCGCAATTGCTTTCTGTCCCCACTCAGCGGCACGGCTGACAAGAGCCTTTGCACTTGTCATACCGTCCATTGTGGACATATTTGTATGAAGATGAAGCTCAACCCTTTTTTCGGGAGCTTCGTCCTTTTTCTTTATTTTATCGATGAGCATAATCGCTCTTGCCGTGATTATATAGCTCTTCTGGTACGTATCCATGCTGATAGGACCACGCACCATAACAGTGATACCTTTTTTGATTGTATCAACAATTTCCGTACACTTTTTCTTTTCGCCGAAAACTTTTACGATATACGATGATGTGTAGTCCGTGAGGCTGAAGTTAATAATGCTGTACTTTCCGTCGCGTGATTCCTTGACGTCAACAGCAAAAATATCGCCCCAGATAACAACTTCGCCGTCCTCGGGCAGACATTCAGCAATCGGCTTCGGCTTCACCTTTATAACGGGACCGTAAATCGGCTTTGCATTTGAAAGCGAAATCGGCAAATCCTCATAAGTCTGCTCAACGGGTTTTCTTGTCGCAGGCTCACCGCCCGAAGGCTTAACGGCAACAGGTTGCTTTTTCGGCTGAGCCTCGATGAGCTTCTGATTTTCTTTTTTCTGATATTCCATAAGCTTTTCGATGTCATCGTCGGACGAAGTATTGCTTATGAACTCAACCTTTACAAGACGTTCGAATCGACTGTCAAGAGTGTCACGGATGAACTTGTCACAGCCGAGATTTATAAGTGTATCCTTGCCGTTTGAAGCAAGATTAATTGTAAGCTTGTCAACACCGAAATTGTACTCTGCACCGTCAAGAATTGACTTTGATGCAGGGAAGTTTTCGTAAATTTCCTTAACGAAGCCTGAAATATAATTAAGGTCAAGGCTTTCTGACGGGAAGCGGAAATCCATTCTGATTTCACGAAGATTCATCACTCTTTTAAGCTCATCCTGCGCCTTTTTAATAACGTAGGTATCTACGGGCGCGGCAAAGCTGACAACCATACTGACAGCTCTGTCAGCGAGGGTCGCTTCGATGCTTTCGACGGTTGCTTCGCCGAAGTAAGCAAGTATGCTGTTGTCAAGATAATTGCCGAAGAGGCTTAAAAAGCTTACTGCCTTCATTTTGCACTTCCTTATGTAAATCCCTCCACCGCTACGCGGTCTCCCTCCCTTTAGGCAAGGGAGGCTGAAAAGGTCTTATAGTTTATCAATTTCTGCCAATAATTCTTTGACAATGTCTTTTTCGTCAATTTTTCTTAAGATTACGCCCTTTTTGAAGAGCATTGCGCAACCGTCACCGCCTGCGATGCCGATGTCTGCTTCACGTGCTTCGCCCGGTCCGTTTACAACGCAACCCATTACCGCAACCTTGATTTTCTTTGTGCAGTCCCTGAGCGCATTTTCAACCTCATTTGCAACTGAAATAAGATCAATCTTTGTTCTTCCGCAGGTCGGGCAGGAAACAATCTGCACGCTGTCGGATTTAAGTCCGAGCGCCTTAAGGATATCGTGGCCTGCATAAACCTCGTTTACGGGGTCATCCGTAAGCGAAACACGGATTGTGTCGCCTATGCCGTGCATAAGAAGACTTCCTATACCTGCGCTTGATTTTATAAGTCCCATACGAGCCGTGCCTGCTTCCGTTACACCGAGGTGCAAGGGATAATCGCATCTTTCGGCTACGGTTTCGTATGCCTTTATCATATTTTCAACGTTTGACGATTTGATTGAAATAACGATATCGTCAAAATCAAATTTTTCAAGAAGTGATGCGTGGTACATTGCACTTTCCGCCATAGCTTCGGGAGTCGGTGCGCCGTACTTTGCAAGGATTTCCTTTTCAACCGAACCCGAATTTACACCGATTCGGATCGGAATATTTCTTGATTTACAAGCGTCAACAACAGCCTTAACTCTGTCGTCCGAGCCGATGTTGCCCGGGTTGATTCGCACCTTGTCAACACCTGCCGCAACAGCTTCAATCGCAAGGCGGTAATCAAAATGGATATCCGCAACAATCGGAGCTTTGACAGCTTCTTTCAAAGCCGGTATAAGACCAACTGCATCCATATCGGGAATCGCGCCGCGGATAACCTGACAGCCTGCCTTTTCAAGCTCGACAGCCTGAGCTACGCTCGCCTCGAAATCGTGAGCAGGTTTATTGAGCATTGACTGCACACTTACGGGCGCATCGCCACCGATGTAAATACTGCCGACTTTAACTTTTTTAGTCTTTCTGCGTTCCATAAACCTACCTCCAAGAATTTATTTTATAAACAACGTATAAATATCCTTAAACGTAATTGCAACCATAAACAAGAGAAGAATTGCCATTCCGATTCCGTGAACGAGAGATTCGTACTTCTGGTTAATCGGTTTGCGTCTGATAAGTTCAATAAACAGGAAAAGAAGTCTTCCGCCGTCAAGTGCAGGAATCGGTAAAAGGTTAAACAGACCGATATTAATTGTGATGAGAGCCATCATCGTAAGAAGTCCCGTGTAGTCCGTCGTCTTGACGGATTCTGCTGCCGCATCGGACACAAAGTCGATTACACCGACGGGGCCTGAAACATCCTTGATTGAATACTTACCCGTAACCATATCAAAAAGGCTGAGCCATACCATACGGCAGATGCTTGCAGACTGTCTGAAAGTGTCCTTAAAAACAGTACCGACTGATTTGTCTACGCCGAGAATTGTAATCTGATACGGTGATATTTCAACGTCTGTGAGCTCGATTTTCTCACCATCACGTTCAACGACAAAATCTGTTGTGCCGTCCGTCCTGCTGAGCAGATAACCGATATCCGTATAGTACAGAACTTGTCTTCCGTCGATTTTGATTATTTCGTCTTTGGATTTAAGTCCGTTATATTCGGCAACCTGTTTTGAATCGACAGTAAAGCTGTGAATGTTGTTAGTTCCTGCAAGTCCGTCGTTGATGCTGAGAGTAAGCGCAACGATTATAAGACCAAGCAGGATGTTCACGAGTGCACCTGCAACAACAATAACAATTCTCTGCCAACAGGGCTTGTTATTAAATGCGCGTTCATCGTCGCTGTCCTCGTCCTCACCTTCCATGCTGACGAAACCGCCGATCGGGAAAAGACGCACCGAATACTGGGTATCGCCCTTCTTCTTGCCGAAAAGCTTCGGACCCATACCCAATGAAAATTCATTAACTTTTACTTTAAAAAGCTTTGCAAACGTAAAATGTCCGAGCTCGTGCACCATTACGATTACGCCGAAAAAGAGAATAGCAATAAGCACCGTCCATTTGCTTGCCAAAAATGAAAGAAATTCTATCTTAAACACCTCCGCAGTGTTTTGAAATCTCAGTTAATTTTGTTTTTTACATAATCCCTTGCCCAGTTGTACATTGAAAGCACATCATCAAGGGTGTATGTATCATAATGCTGTGAAGCTTCAACGGCTGAGCGTACAAGCTCTTCAATCTGGAGGAATTTAATCTTACCCTGACGGAAAGCAAGGTTTGCTTCCTCGTTTGCAGCATTTGCGCAAGCAGGATACAGTCCGCCGTCGTTGATTGCCTTTCTGCAGACATTTATAAGACCGAATGTGTCGTAATCAGGCTCAAAGAAAGTGAGCGTACCGTACTCCGTCAGCGAAAGCTGCTTCACGGGTGACGGAATTCTGTTCGGATATGTAAGAGCATACTGAATCGGGATTCGCATATCGGGTACACCGAGCTGTGCGATAACTGAATTGTCGCAATATTCAACGAGAGAATGAATAACACTCTCGCGATGGACAACGATATCGATATCGTCGGGTTTCATATCAAAAAGCCATACAGCTTCAATAAGCTCAAGACCTTTATTCATCATTGAAGCAGAGTCGATGGTTATTTTTGCGCCCATGCTCCAATTCGGGTGATTGAGAGCTTCCTTAACCGTTACAGCCTCAAGCTCGGCGCGTTTCTTTCCAAAAAACGGACCGCCCGATGCCGTAAGGATAAGCTTTTTGATTTCTTTTTTATCTGTACATCCCTGAAGGGACTGAAAAATTGCTGAATGTTCACTGTCAACAGGAAGGATGCTGACACCCTTTTCCTTTGCAAGGTTCATCACGAGCTGACCGCCTGCGACAAGAGTTTCCTTGTTTGCAAGTGCGATTTCACTGCCTTTATTGATTGCGGCAACCGTCGGCTCAAGTCCTGCCATTCCGACGATACTGTTAAGCACATAGTCAGCTCCGAGCGCCGCACATTCGCATACGCCGTCCATTCCCGAAAGCACCTTTGTGTCTGTATCAGCGACACGGATTTTCAGGTCTGCGGCAGATTTTTCGTCAACCATAGCCGCATACTTCGGCTTAAATTTGCGAATCTGCTCTTCAATAACGTCTGTGTTTGTGCTTGCGGTAAGCGCAACGACCTCGTAGCCCTGCATTTCGATTACTTCAAGAGCCTGAGTGCCGATTGAGCCCGTTGAGCCGAGTATTGTTACAGTTTTACTCATAATATCACCTTCATTATTTTGTAAGTGTTATCAGGTAAGAAGTGAAAAGAGGCAAACGAAGAGTAATTGAGTTGTTTTTCAAAAGCTCTTCTTTCACAAGAGTCATATCGTTTTCTTCATCAAGAAGATAAATCTCTGCCTTTTTTGCCGAGAAATCTTTCAGATTGATTGTTACCTCTTTTTGTGCGGTTGAATCATCGTCAGAAAAATGCGTGAGCATAATTGCCGCTTTTTCTTCATCCTTTGCGGCACAGACATAAATTTCGTCGTTGTCGCATTCAACCTGCACGCAAGTTTTTAATTTGTAAAGTTCATTGAACATCCTGAAAGGATAGTAGCCTTTAAGACATTCGTTGACAAAGTCCGTATTGAAAAGACCGTTCATTCCGCACGGACGTGCATCGTAATACATAAGCATATCAAGCGAAGAATACTGCTCAATACACATAGTTCCTGCGGTAAACGAAGAGCCTTTAAGTCCTTTTTCGGATTTAAGCGAATAAATCCAATCGTCACCGTTCCATCCGCGGACATAATTCCATTCATTGAGTATACTTTCAACATCTTCAAATCCGTATCTGTCAAGCATTGTGCGGATTTCTTTCGTTCTTGCCAAAACATCCTTCGGGTCACTCGCATAAATATGCCATGAGAAGAAATCAAGCGGAGCATCAAGCTGTTTCAGAAAATCTTCTGCCCACTGAGTGTTCCATGCAAGAGCAGGACCGCCGATTTTAAGTTCCGGAAAACACTTTTTAAGATGCTTTGCGGCAACGTCATAAAGCTCAAAAAACTGTGCTTTTGTTCCGCCCCAACAGCGTTTGTGGTCGCTGTCGTCACTGTCAAGGTCAGGCTCATTCCAGATTTCCCAGTATTCAATACCCATATTGAATCCATCTGCCCAACCGTAGTTGTAGTGCTTTATTATATGCTCACAGATGACTGCCCATTTTTTGAAATTCTTGGGCGGAAGAGTGTTGTATTTCTTTTTTGTATGTTCGATTTTTGATCCAAGACGGTAAAAGGTCTTTGCACCTGCAAATTCGATAACCTTTAAATATTCGTCCGTCAGGCAGAAATCGTATGAATCGGGGTCGTACGGGTCTGCATCGAAATCAGGAAAAATAAAATTAACATCAACCGTATGCTCGCCGCCGTAGGTTGCGTAAAACGATGCATCGTGGTTTCGTGCATAAGGAATTCCTGCATCACGGAAAGCATAGAGATTCGTAATTCTCTGGTCCTCTGCAAATTTGTAGACAGGACCGTTATTAACCGCGTGCATAGGCTTTACTTTTCCGAGATTTTTGCTGAAATCGACCGTAATGTTATTCATAAAACCACCCCGAACCACGTGTTAAGCTATGCTCTTTATTGCATCAATTATGCTGAGAATAACATACATTGACGGCAAAACAAACAATGCACTGTCAATTCTGTCCATTATTCCACCGTGTCCGGGGATAAGGTTTCCGAAGTCCTTTACACCGTAGTTACGCTTGATAACAGATGCGCAAAGGTCGCCGAAAATACTGATAACACAAAGAGCGATTGAAATCGGAATAATCGCATACCATTCCCAACCGGTGAAAGGAGCACTGAAAAATCTTTTTGCTACAAAGAATACTCCGACATTCATTAATGTTGCTAAGAATACGCCGCCGATTGCACCTTCCCATGTTTTTTTCGGGCTGATGACAGGAGCCATCTTGTGTTTGCCGAAAAATACTCCTGAGAAGTAAGAGTATGTGTCTGTACCCCATGCACAGACAGCGCAGGTAAAGATGATATAAATTACGTGCGACTCAACGTGACGTGCATCGGTTACGAACTGCCAGTCGTAAAGCTTTATAAGGCAAGCAATTGCGTTCGGCACGGCAAGCGATGACATAAGACACATTGAAACCTGGTCAAACTTTACTTCCTTGTTCCATTTTACCATCATAATAAGCAAGGTGATAAAATAAACAGAAATTGCCGCTACCGGTGTGATACCGATTTTATCAAGCAGATTATAAGAAACATTAAACGGGATAAATGCACCGACAGCCATCGAAAGGATTGTCATCGGCATTTTCACTTTCGCCACTCTGCTGAGCTCGTAAACCGAGATACCGCTGGCAATTGCAGACAGAAGCGGCAAAAGAATTGTATCCATATTAAACAGCAGGAATATGAACAGCGCTGCGCAGACAAGTCCTGCAATAATTCGAGTTTTCATCAGACACCTCCGAAACGTCTGTTACGGTTGTTGAAATCATCAATGGCTTTGTCAAGGTCAGCTTCTGTGAAATCAGGCCAAAGAATATCTGAAAACCAGAATTCCGAGTAAGCTGACTGCCAGATGAGGAAATTGGAAAGTCTGTATTCGCCACTCGGACGGATAATGAGGTCCGGGTCAGCCTGACCTGCCGTGTAAATATTATCGGAAATATCCTGCTCGGTTATATCCTCGGGATTAATTTCACCGTCTTTTACCTTCTGTGCAATTTTCTTAACTGCATCAACAATTTCAAGTCTGCCGCCGTAGTTGATTGCGATGTTTACATCAATCTTATCGGCATCCTTTGAATCACGTTCGGTTGTTTCAAACCTTTCAATGATATCCTCGGGTACGCCCTCACGGTGACCGATAAAATGAATTCTCATACCCTTCTGTACATTTTCTGCCTGACGCTCCTCCGCCTCGTCAAGGTAATCGCGGAAAAGATTCATAAGGGCAGAAACCTCTGCGGGAGGTCTGCGCCAGTTTTCGGTTGAGAAGGCATAGAATGTGATATATTTTACGCCGATTTCGCCTGCATATTCACAGATTCTGCGGAAAACATTTGCGCCTGCTTTGTGACCTTCCGAACGGTCAAGGCCGCGTTGTTTTGCCCAACGGCCGTTACCGTCCATAATTATTCCGATATGCTCGGGAATTTTTCTTTCCATAACTCTACCTCAAACAAACAGGGCAGACATTGAAGTCTGCCCCGGTTTTTCTGATTTGTCAGACAACTTAGATTTCCATAACTTCTTTTTCTTTTGCAGATGCGATTTCGTCAACTTTCTTAACAAACTCATCTGTGATTTTCTGAAGTTCATTTTCGCCGTTTTTAAGGTCGTCCTCTGTGATTTCAGAAGCCTTCTGCATCTTCTTGATCTTATCGATTGAATCGCGGCGGATTGAACGGATTGCAACCTTTGAATCCTCAGCAAGCTTCTTGATATCCTTAACGATTTCCTTACGTCTGTCCTCTGTAAGTGCAGGGAATGTAAGGCGGATTACAACACCGTCGTTCTGCGGATTGATACCGATATCTGAAGCCTGGATTGCCTTATAGATCGGCTCAAGTGAAGATTTATCCCACGGCTGGATAACAAGGATTCTTGCCTCTGCAACAGAGATAGCAGCCATCTGGTTGATAGGTGTGGGAACTCCCCAGTAATCAACCTGAATCTTATCAAGAACAGCAGCGTTTGCACGGCCTGCACGGATTGCTGCATACTCTTCCTTGAGTACGTTTGTTGTTTTTGTCATTTTTTCTTTTGTAAAGCTGTAAACTTCTTTCATGACTATTTCTCCTTTATGTAAGTTTATGTAAATTTAAAATTATTCCTTAACGAGTGTGCCGATGTTTTCGCCCTTGACAGCTCTGATAATGTTTTCAGGGTCTTCGAGGTTGAAAACAAGAATTGCGATTGAATTATCTCTGCAAAGTGAAGCCGCTGTACTGTCCATAACCTTGAGTCCCTTTGCAAGAACTTCGGAATGAGTAAGTGTGTCATACTTCACGGCATCGTCAAACTTGTTCGGGTCCTTATCGTAAACACCGTCAACGTTTGTTGCCTTGAAGATAACATCAGCTTCGATTTCAGCAGCTCTGAGCGCTGCAGTTGTATCCGTTGAGAAGAACGGGCAACCCGTACCGCAACCGAAGATAACAACTTCGCCGTTTTCAAGGTGTTTCACCGCATCACGCGCAACAAACTGCTCCGCAATCGGCTGCATTGCAACGGCACTCATAACACGAGCCTTAACACCAAGCTGTTCAAGTGCTTCACAAAGTGCAAGTGAATTCATAACAGTTGCGAGCATACCCATATTGTCTGCTCTTGTTCTGTTCATTGAGCCTGAGCTTCTGCCGCGCCAGAAATTACCTCCGCCGACAACAAGTCCGACCTGAACACCCATATCCGCAACTTTTTTAACGTATGAGCAGACGTTTGTTACCATATCAAAGTCAATTCCGTGACCCTGTTCACCGGCAAGAACTTCTCCGCTCAATTTAAGTAAAATTCGTTTGAACATTTTCAACCCTCCGTGATGTTGAATAAGACAATTACACTATATATTTTACTTTAAAACAACTCTTATGTAAAGTCTTTAAGTGTAAATTTTCTTATTTTTTTAAATTTTATCTTTATTTATTCTTAAGGACAATGTATAATAGCTTTAGTTTGTTACTGTATTTCAAAAAATCCCGTACGGAGGCAGAAAAATGTTTGATTTTATCCAGAGAAATACACCGAAAATCATAGACAATTTCATCGTCAGAAAAATCGATTCCGACAACGGCTATGACCATTATGAAATATATTCTGAAGTGAAAAAAGTAGTCCTTGCAGGTAACAGTAACTTAAGCCTTGCGATGGCATATTACCGCTACCTCAACGAGCACTGCAACGTCATCATCACAAGCGGTGATTACGACATTTCATACATTGCAACAACACCTCTGCCTGAAGAGAAAATCACATATACGGCAAAACAGAAAATCCGCGCAAGGACAAGCTACGAGATGTTTTCTCTTGAGGGAAATTACTGGGGATTTGACCGTTGGGAGAAAGAAATCGACTTCATGGCGATGCACGGAATCAACACGGCACTTCAGCCCGTCGGCTTTGACGGTGTGCTTTACCGTACACTTTGTGACATCGGTGTAAAGGAAGAGCTGAGCGTTGAATTTTCAAGCGGTCCTGCCTTTCTTATGCGACAGCTTACGGGTAATGTTGCAGGTACAAACTCCGTAAACAGCAAGGAATACCTTGAAAGAAAAATTTACATCGGCAAGCAGATTACAGAGAGAAAAAAGCATATGGGAATCACCCCCGTTTTTCCTGCAATAATGCCGAGTGTGCCCTTCAGTATCCGCAGAAAATACATTAAAATGGACATATTCAAGGCTCCGTTGTGGCACAATCTTCCGCCGATTTTCTGCATGAAACCCGACAATGCTTTCTTCGGTATTTTCAACAAAAAATTCCTTGAATTCCAGCGTGACTTACTGGGCGAAACAAACAGTTATATTGTTGAGCCGCTTTACGACGTCAACATGAAGGGTTACAATTCGCACCTTGTCGCTTTGGGCAGAGCGCTTAACGAGCTTTTCGATGAGTTTGACGAAAACGCTGTCTGTTACACTCATCTGAGCTCAATCAACAGCGAATTTTTCAAAAAGACTTCACACGAAAGATTCATTATTATCAACGATTCCGACGAAGAAAAACCCGATTTTCTCCGCGACAAAAAGCACATTGTTTCAATTAAAGGCAACCAATACGGAAGAACCGGACTTTGCGGCGACATCGGCAAAATCAGCCGCTGTCCCTATGCTGATGCGAAGAGCGAAAATCTCCTCGGCTCAGCAGTTGAGCTTGATACTTTCAATGAAAATCCGATGTATTGCGCCGCTGTGCTTGAAGCAATCAAGACTGATGAAGCTTTTGATGCAGACAGTTTTGTAAAAGAATTTGCAAAGAAGCGTTACCGTACAGAAAGTTTTACGGATGAGGTTATTAAGCTCAAAAACCTTTGCTACAACACGGACGAATGTGCAGGCTCAATCATCTGCGCAAGACCGTCAACAAAGCTTAAACACACCGCACCTTTCGATACACTCGAAAGAAAGTATGATTTCAAGGAAATTTATGCTATTGCAAAAAATATTCTTGAAAACGATGCAACAAAGAACGACAAAATGCGACTTGATATCGTATCCTTTGTCCGTCAGTTTCTTTCTGAATTCGCCTACCCTGTCTACCTGACAGCAACAGCATTTTTCAAGGAAGAAAATGCACGCGATTACGAGCAGGCAAGTAACCTTTTCCTTGAAATCTGTCAGGATATGGACAGGCTCCTTAAAACACAGGAAAGCACAAATCTTTCAACAGTTTACGAAAAGGCTCACGAGCTTGGGAACAACAAAGAAGAGATGCAGGCAATCGACATAAACTTCCTTATGTACCACACCATCTGGGGACCTTTCGACCGCAGTGTTCTTTATGACACAGCGTGGACGGAAATCGGCGGAATGGTAAAGGATTTCTACGCTCAGCGTTGGTTTATGTACTTCCGTGCACTTGCGGCATACTTTGACAATCCGAAAAAGCTCAAGGATTATTCAAAGAAACAGCCGCTTGACCGCAACGAATATAACGGTTCTTATCAGCATAAACGTCTTACACTTTTCGAAAACAATTTCCTTGAGAATTACATTCCGAGAAAAGACGGAATCGGTGAGGAAGACACAATTGAAGTAGCAAAAGAAATCCTCGAAAAATATTCGGAAGTTATCAATCAGTTCTGATTATATTCAACAAGGACGGTTCACCTGAGCCGTCCTTTCACTTTATTTCGACAAATTCGGGTTTGTCGGGATTTTTGATTTCGCACAATCTTACTCTGTGTGCGTAGGGGACGGGTCGCCCGTCCCGAAATTGTGTGTGGTTAAACGGGACGTCGAGGACGTCGTCCCCTACGTACGCGATTTTTATTGTGCGTTATATTTCAGCGTCGCAGACCCACAATTATTCAATATTCAATATTCATTATTCATTGCAAAGGTGTAACCTTTGCTCCACAAACCCGAAAATTTCGGCAGATGATCCTCTTCATACAAAAGTTAAGCGAGTGCAAAATGCACTCGCTTTTGGTTTATTTGTTTCGGGTTTTCTTATTTTCCTGATATTCTTTTTCTTCTCGTGCTTCTTTCAGAGACTTGATTACAACCGGAACAATAACCAAAGCCGGAAAAGCAATACCGCAAACTATTATAGCTGACATTAAGATAATAATACCAATATCCGAAAGCATTTCTTGTTTCACTTCCTTGATTTTCACGCTATAAGCATATAGGCAGAGATGAAAATTCACTATTTTTTAAATATCTTTGAAATAACTTTTGTTAAAATATATCCGTTTCTTTTATTTGCTCTTAATTTATATTTCTGCCATTCTTTAACAGAAACAGAAAGTGCTTCAATTTCTTTAAGATATTCTTTATCAATATTCATCTTTGTAAAATAATCACGTTCATTTGTTAATGTGCTGATGATTTTTTTCTTGTAAAATCCATCTTTATCCACACTGTCAGTTTCAGTCAAAACAGAAAGTTTTGAAAGATAACCCTTAACCCAACGCTCACAAGTGATTGTATTGAATTCAGGATATTTCTCCTTGAATTTGTAATGAATACCTTTCCAGTCATCCATACTTTTCAGTGCCTTGTCCGTCAGCTTGTTTGTTGCCATTGTGCCGTCTTCGTTTTCTCTGTAGTAGTAAAAACTTCTGTCTATATATCCCGCAGAATCTGAAGCAAGATAAATATCCGGCAAAACAAAGCCTTCTTCATAGATAAAACCTTCGGGGAAACGCACATTTTTGAACAGTGATGCTTTATAAAGAGCAGCACACATAATAGCTGTAAAATATTTTCTTCTCGAATACGGTGCGGTGAGGAAATTTTCAATTATCTGTTTCTGATTAAACAAACTTTCTTTTTCTGTGTCTTCACTGTCTGTCAATTCTGCATTTTCGGTTGCTTTTACGTTCATATATCCTGAACGTACAAAATCAAGATTATTACTTTTAAGAAAATCAATCATCTGCGAAATCATATCCCTGTTGATATAATCGTCGCTGTCAACAAACATCACATACTCACCGTTCATTTTATCCAACGCTGTATTTCTTGCTGCACACTGTCCACCGTTTTTCTGGTGTATAACAACGACGCGTTCATCTTTTTCACCCCAGGCATCGCATATTTCGGGTGTAGTATCTGCAGAACCGTCATCAACCAGAATTATTTCAAGGTTCGGATAGCTCTGCGTACACAGACTCTCCATACATCTTCCGAGATATTTTTCAACATTATATGCAGGAACAATAATTGAAACCAATTCTTTCATAGAAAGTTTCCTCCTTAAAGTTGAAAGTTATCGGAGATAGTCAGACTATCTCCGATAAATGGCAAAGTTTATTTCACGCCCTTGATCTTCACGCTGTAAGCGTATGTGCCGACCTTGAGTTTGTACGGCTCGTGAAGACAAGCGTTACCCGGCATATCGCCGCCGACACCTCTCTGTCGGTGGTCGATATTGAGCGTAAGATAATCGTCCTTAACAAGCTCGTAAAGATGCTTTGCACTTTCGAGCTTCTCCTGTGAATATTCACGAAGGCTGAAGTCAAATGTCTTATCTGCAGAAATTTCGAAGCCGTAGCCCTGAGAGTTTGTGATTGTAAGGCTTCTTGTATCCGTGCGGTTACCGTTTTCCTGCGGACGCATATATCTGTGTTCAAGAGTTTCGGGAGTTGCTGTATACTTGCCGATTTTCTGACCTGTCTTTCTGTCAATGTATGCTTCGTGCGGACCTCTGCCGTACCACTCTACATTTGAGAAATCCTTTGAAAGACCAAGTCTTATGCCTGACTTAACCATCGGTAGAACAAGACCTGTCATACTCTGGCTGAAATCAATTGTTCCGTCAACATGGAAAATAAACTGTGTTTCAACATCCTTCGCAAGAGGAGCCGACCACTTTGTGTACACAAACATTGAACCGTTGAGTGTTGAAAGACGGAAATTTTTAACCTTCACCATACGGCTTACGCAGTCCCATGTGTAAAGCGGATTGATTCGCTTAAACATCGGAGCAAAATTGAAATAATTCGTATCATTATCCGTAAGCGGACGGAAGAAATTCGGACGCAGAGTGAGGCTTGTATCAAGCACGTTACCCTTGCCGAAATCGAGAGCAACAAGTTCACCGTTATAGAATCTTGCTGTTGTGTCACCTGCCTTGATGTTGTAAACACCGTCGATAACTCTACAGGTAACAACACCCTGAAGAAGCTTTTCTTCTTCCTTGATATCGCTTACAACAAACTGACTAAAGCTGATTTCCTCATCCTTCAGGTGCCACTCGTTCTTTGACTTGTAGCGGAAAGAAATTGTGAGAATGTATTCGCCGACACCAAATTTTTTCTTGTAAGGAATTGCAACTCTCTTCTGAGTCTGCGGAGCTGTACCGTCAAGATTAATCTTACCGCTTTCGACTTTTTTGCCGTCACGTGTGATTTCCCACACAGCGTAGCAATAATCAAGAGAGTCAAAATAGTTCTTATTCTTTATGCCGTAAATCTGATTTTTCTTATCAATTTCAACGGCGCAGATATTTGAATAAACCTGTTTTACTTCATAGTATGCAGGATGCGGTACACGGTCAGCGCCGATAATACCGTTAGCACAGAAGTAGTAGCTTGAATTGCCTTCCTTGAAGTCGCCGCCATAGAGCCACTTTTCCTGACCGTCCTCAACAACGCGGATTGACTGGTCAACATAGTCCCAGATGAATCCGCCCGTCATATGGTCGTACATTTCGAAATCGTCAACATATTCCTTGAGATTGCCAAGGCTGTTTTCCATACTGTGAGCATATTCACAGTAGATAACGGGATGTGTCTTGAAAATCTTTTCGGGAACAGGCTTGTTATCTGCTGCAAGTGCATTTGCAACATTGTCAAAGAGTGTTGTCTTGATTTCGCGCTGATTTACGAGATCTTCAACAATTCTCTCTGTCGGATACATACGGCTGATGAAGTCTGACTTTGTGAAATCGAAATCACCCTCGTAGTGAACGGGGTACAAATCGCAGAGTTCGAGCATTCTTTCTTTCATTCTGCTGAAGTTTGTGCCGTCGCCTGCCTCGTTACCGAGTGACCAGAAGCAGATACAAGCGTGGCTTCTGTCGCGCATAATCATTCTTTCAGCTCTGTCAACAACTGCCGCTGTCCAGAGAGGATTATCTCCCGGTACATTCTTTCTTCTTACGCCGTGAGTTTCAACATCGCATTCGTCCATTACGTAGAAGCCGAGTTCGTCACAAAGCTCGTAGAAGAACGGGTCATCGGGATAATGGCTCGTTCTGATAGCATTGATGTTTGCTTTCTTCATAAGATGAAGGTCTGTGATAAATGTTTCCTTCGGCACTGTCCAGCCTTTATCGGGATGGAAATCGTGACGGTTTACACCCTTGATGATAACCTTCTGTCCGTTGACATAGTAAACGTTGCCGATAATCTCAACTCTCTTGAAGCCGATTCTTATCTGCTTTTTAACGATGCACTTTCTCGAATCGTAAATCGCAACCTCAAGCTTGTAAAGCTCAGGGGTTTCTGCGGACCACTTGCGTGCATTTTTCTCGATGTGCTTTATTTTGATTGTTTTTCCGTCTGATTTTTTATCGTAAATCACTTTGCCGTCAAGGCTAACCTTACAAGTAACGTTGGCTTCTTTGCTGAGTGTAACTGTAAGGTCAAGAATACCGTCTGTGATTGTTTCGTCAAGAGTTGCAGCGGCATAGATATCCTCAATTGTTGTTTCAGGCTCAGCGACGATATAAACGTCACGGTAAATACCTGAAAGCTGCCACATATCCTGATTTTCAAGATAAGTAGCATCGCTGAAACGCATAACCTTTGCGGCAAGGATATTTTCTCCGTCAACAACATAGTCAGTGATATCAAACTCTGCAGGCGTCATAGAACCCTGAGAATAACCGACATATTTTCCGTTAACATAAACGTAGAGGGCAGACTTAGCCGCACCGAAGTGGAGAATGAGCCTTCTGCCGTCAAAGTTTTCGGGTATTGTGAAAGTCTTTCTGTAAAGACCGATTTCGTTTCTGCAATGGCTTACCTTCGGAATTTCGCACTCAACTGTCGAAACCTGCGGAGGCATAAAAGAACAAAGGTAAATCGGTTTGCCGTAGCCGAAGCTCTGCCATACTGAAGGAACGGGAATTTCATCCCACTCGTCATCGTAGAAACCCGGCTGTTCAAAGCAGGCAGGAACATCCTTTATTCCCATCTGCCAATAAAACTTCCAGATACCGTTAAGACTGAGCTTATATTTTGACTCGTCAAACGCTGCTTTATCTCTTGCATCGAGGGGCAAAGCAAGGTTGTGTCCGTCGAGCTTATTCTCCTTGAAAAATAAAGGGTTTTCCCATTTGTGCAGTTTTGTACTCATAGCAAATCCTCCTAAGGAAATTTAGTGCGCAAATTACCGCATATTACATTTATTATACATTGAATACGTACTTTAGTCAAATAAAAAAACTGTGCAAATTTTTGTGGAATTGTGTTGTAAAAATTCTGTTATTATATTATAATAAATAAGTATTTTGAAATTGAGGGTGTTTTCAGATGACCAGACAAGGTTTTGACAACGAAAAATATCTCCAACTGCAATCTCAGCACATCAAGGAGCGAATCAATCAATTTGGCGGTAAACTCTACCTCGAATTCGACGGTAAGCTTTTTGATGATTTTCACGCATCACGAGTTTTGCCGGGTTTTGCTCCCGACAGTAAAATAAAGATGCTTGAACAGCTTAAGGACCAGGCGGAGGTCGTTATCGTAATCAACGCTGCGGATATTGAGAAGAATAAAATCCGCGGTGATCTCGGCATCACTTATGACCTTGATGTGCTTCGTCTTATCGACGCATTCAGAAACATTGACCTTTACGTCGGCAGTGTTGTTATGACACGTTATCAGGGACAGCCTGCCGCAGACGCTTTCTGTAAACGTCTTTCTTCTCTCGGAATTAAGGTGTACCGCCATTACCCGATTGAAGGATATCCGTCAGATGTTGAGAAAATCGTCAGTGATGAAGGCTTTGGTAAAAACGAATATATCGAAACTTCGCGTTCTCTTGTTGTTCTTACTGCTCCCGGTCCGGGAAGCGGAAAGATGGCAACCTGCCTTTCTCAGCTTTACCACGAGCATAAGAGAGGTGTCAGCGCAGGTTACGCTAAATTCGAAACATTCCCGATCTGGAATCTTCCTCTCAAGCATCCCGTAAACCTTGCTTATGAGGCAGCTACAGCTGACCTTAACGACGTTAATATGATTGACCCGTTCCACCTTGAAGCATACGGTGAAACAACGGTTAACTATAACCGCGACGTTGAAATTTTCCCTGTTCTTGCCGCAACATTTGACCAAATTTACGGCGAATGTCCGTACAAGTCACCCACGGATATGGGCGTCAATATGGCAGGTAACTGTATTTTTGATGACGACGCTTGTTGTGAAGCATCCCGTCAGGAAATTATCCGCCGTTATTATGCCGAACTTTGCGCTGTTAAGAAAGGTCTTGGCAGCAAAGAAACAGTTACAAAGCTCAAGCTCATTATGAAGCAGACAGGAATCACGGTTGATGAGCGTCCTGTTATCGGAAAGGCTTTGAAAAGAGCTGAAGAAACAGGCGGTCCTGCAGTTGCAATCGAAATCGGCGAAAATGATATCGTTACGGGCAAGACTTCACTTCTTATGGGTGCAAGTGCAGCAGCTATGCTCAATGCGCTCAAGAAGCTCGCCGGAATCGAGGAGGATGCACTTCTCATCGCGCCTGAGGTTATCGAACCCGTACAGGAGCTTAAAGTAAAATATATGGGCAACCACAATCCGCGTCTTCACGTTGACGAGGCTCTTATTGCTCTTTCAATTTCAGCGGCAACCGATCCGAGAGCAAAGCTTGCAATTGAACAGATTCCGAAGCTTCGCGGTATGCAGGCTCACGCAACGGTTATTCTTACAAGCGGTGATGAATCGATGTTCAAGAAATTCGGAGTAAACCTTACCTGCGAACCGCAGTACCAGACAAAGAAGCTTTATCATAAATAAATTAAACTTCCCTCTTGTAACAGAGTAACAGTTTCTGTTAAAATATTATTATCAAACGTAAAGGAGTCTTAATTATGGCAATCCTTAATAATGCATTTTGCAGAGTATATCAGAAAACATTCAAAATGGTTATGCCCGTTTTCAACTGGGATGAACCTGAACTTCTCAAAGGTGCAGGAGCTATCAAGGATTTACCTGCGCTCGTAAAGTCAAAGGGTATTACAAATGTACTTATTGTTACAGATAAAGGTCTTATGAGCCTTAATCTTCTTGACAGCCTTTTTGAAGCTCTTGAAAAGCAGGGTATCAAGTACACGGTTTATGACGGTGTTCAGCCTAATCCTTCAATCGAAAACATTGAGGAAGGCAGAAGAATTTACCTCAAGAACGACTGCCAGGGTATCATCGCTTTCGGCGGCGGTTCACCTATGGACTGTGCAAAGGTAGTTGGTGCAAGAATTGCTAACCCGAACAAATCTGTTTCTCAGATGAGAGGTTTGCTTAAGGTTGTTCGCAAGATTCCTCCGTTCTTCGCTGTTCCAACAACAGCCGGTACAGGCTCAGAAACAACTCTTGCAGCAGTTGTTTCAAATATGCAGACTCACGAAAAATATGCAATCAACGACCCGCAGCTTCGTCCGAAGTACGCTGTTCTTGACCCTGAGCTTACAACAGGTCTTCCCAAGAAGATTACTTCAACAACAGGTATGGACGCTCTCACTCACGCAATTGAAGCTTACATCGGCCAGAGTGGCGTTAAGAGCACAGACGATTACGCTAAAAAGGCAACAAAGCTCGTTTTTGAAAACCTTGAAAAGGCTTATGAAGACGGCAAGGACATCGAAGCACGTGAAAATATGCTCGTTGCTTCTTTCTATGCAGGTATGGCTTTCACAAGAGCTTACGTTGGCTACGTTCACGCAATCGCACATAACCTCGGCGGTATGTACGGCACACCTCACGGTCTCGCAAATGCTGTTATTCTTCCTCACGTTCTTGAGTACTACGGCGAAACAGCATACAAAAAGCTTGCAGAGCTTGCTGAGATCGTAGGTATCGACGGTGACAGCGACAAGGAAAAGGCAGAGAAGTTCATCGAAGAAATCAAGGAAATGAACGAAGAAATGGATATCCCCGAGCACTTCGATTTCATCAAGGATGAAGACATCCCGACAATCGTTGAACGTGCCCTTAAGGAAGGCAATCCGCTTTATCCCGTTCCGAAGATTATGGACAAAGAGGACTGCACAAAGGTTGTTAAGGCAATCCGCGGTTTCTGATTCAATAAAAATCAATCACTCTGAGTTACGGCTCAGGGTGATTTTTTATACAAATTTTTTATTTGACTAATTGACGAAAGTGTCGCAAAAAAGTATAATACACTTTGGAAAAAAGAGGTGTTGATTTATGTTGAAACGTTTTTTAAGTTACTATAAACCGCATAAGAAAATGATGACTCTTGATATGCTTGCCGCGCTGATGATTTCTGTCATCGGTATGGTTTATCCTGTCGTTACAAACAAGATGCTCAACGAGTACATTCCGAACAAGATGTATACGACTATTGTTATTGCAGGTGCGATTGTTCTTGCTCTTTATTTTGCAAGAATGGCTCTCAACTATTTCGTGCAGTACTACGGTCACGTTATCGGTGTACATATGCAGTCGCAGATGAGAAAAGACCTTTTCGCTCACCTTGAAAAGCTTCCTTTCACATTCTTTGATAACAACGAAACAGGAAAGATTATGACACGTCTTACGAGCGACCTTTTCGAAGTTGTTGAGCTTGCTCATCACGGTCCTGAAAATGTTCTTATCAGCTCGATTATGATTGTACTTTCTTTCGGTTACCTTATCACGATTGACTGGATTCTCACGCTTATCATTTTCACCTGTGTGCCGATTCTCATCGTTGTGACAATCAAACTTCGTAAGGCGATGAAATCAGCTTTCCAGGACAGAAGAAAAAGTACTGCAGTCATCAATGCCGCAGTTGAAAGCAGTGTGACGGGTATCCGCGTTACAAAGGCTTACACCAATTACGAAACCGAAATTAAAAAGTTTGAAAAAGGCGATAAGGAGTTTGTCGACTCATCATACCGTGCATACAATGCGATGGCAAAGTTCCATTCGTCAACGACCTTCATTACAGAGGTTTTCAACGTTTTCATCCTCATTGCAGGCGGACTTTTCCTTTATTCAGGCAGAATTTCTTTCGGCGATTATTCAACGTTCATTGTTTCCGTTAACCTCTTCATTAATCCCGTAAATACACTCATCGGCTTTATGGAGCAGTTCCAGAACGGTGTCAGCGGATTCAAGCGTTTCTGTGAAATTATGGACGAAGAGCCTGAAACAGACAAGCCCGATGCAAAGACTTTGGAAAACGTAAAGGGCGAAATTGAATTTAAAAATGTAAATTACTCATACGAGACATCAAAGGGTGTACTTCACGACGTAAACCTTAAGATTGAAAAAGGTCGCAAGGTTGCACTCGTCGGACCTTCGGGCGGCGGCAAGACAACACTCTGTCATCTTCTTCCTAATTTCTACAAGCTCGAAGAAAAAGACGGAGCAATCCTTATTGACGGAACGGATATCCGCGACATAACTCTTGAATCACTCCGTCAGAATATAGGTATCGTTCAGCAGGATGTTTTCCTTTTTGCAGGAACAATCCGCGATAATATCCTTTACGGCAGACCTGATGCAACTCAGGAAGAAGTTGAAGAAGCCGCAAAGCGCGCAAACATTCACGAATACATCACAACCCTTGAGAATGGCTACGATACAGAAATCGGTGAACGCGGTGTCAAGCTTTCAGGCGGACAGAAACAGCGATTGAGCATTGCAAGAGTTTTCCTTAAAGACCCTGCAATCCTTATCCTTGACGAGGCAACAAGTGCGCTCGACAACACAACGGAAGTTCTTATCCAGCACGCTCTCGACGAGCTTTGCAAGGGCAGAACAACGCTCGTCGTCGCACACAGACTCTCGACGATACGAAACGCTGACGAGATTGCAGTTGTCATCGACGGCAAAATCAAGGAACGCGGTACACACGACGAACTCATCGAAGCCGACGGAACATACAAAAAGCTCTATTCTCTTCAGTTCAGAGAGAATGACCTTATAGATTGATAAAAAATTACACCTTGGAAAAACAATTCCAAGGTGTTTTATTTTTATTCTGTTAATCCGTAACCTCGTCAACAATCGCATCGAGGACGTTTGTACCGTTTACTTCATCGGAATCTGCAACGGATGTGCTGATATTTCCGCCATCGTCCGTTGTGAAAACAATCGTCTTTCCGACACCGTTCATTTTAAGAACGATAATCAGAAGCATAAGAAGAATAAAAACGGACGTGCCGATCAAAGACAAGACGAGAGCCTTGCCCTTCTTTTCGCTTTCACGTGCTTTGTAATACTTATCCATTCGCTTCTGCACGTCATTAAGATTAAGTTCGCCTTCTTTTTTCTGCTTATCTTTCTTTGCCATTTTCATCAACTCCGATATAGATTATATCTTAACGCTTTGCTTTTGTCAATTAAGGCTGCGGTGTAACGGGCTTATCCTCGCTCGGATGCTCAAAGGAGAGGAAATTATTCCTTCTTGCACAAGCCCAGCGCATACCAAAAATCTCACAGGCACTTGCAGGCATATAAAGCTGACCTTCATCAAGACGCTTTACGGGAGCTTCAAGCTTCACTTCGCCGTTTGCCGTAACTGCAACGTCGCTGTCCTCAAAAAACTCTGCCTTTCTGCCGTAGATTTCAAGGGTGATTTTGCCCTTTTCTTTCGTAACGGCACCGCCTATGTAGCCGATAAGCACACCGAGAGGCGCATACCATACACCGTCGATTTCGTGGCAGGGTGTCGCTGACTGACATAGTCCGAGCTGTGCACCTTTATACATCATTCGTGTGCGGTTATATTTCGGTGCAATCGCATAGGGCGTGATTTCGTCTTTATCCTTGTCGATTGTGCATTTATCAACAATTCTGCCGTCCTCAAAAATTGTTGAGGTAAGTGTCATCTTGCCGCCGTCGATTTCAACAACAGCAATAACGGAAACGTCCTCTTCCTGAGTGTAAAAAGCAGAGTGCCATACCTTCGCGAGTGCTCTTGTACCCGGAGGATTTTTGCAGGAATTGCCGAGCATATAATGAACCGTACCCATTGACGGACGTTCAAAAAGCTCCTCATTTCTGAGGGGAAAGCTTCGTGAGAAATTATGCTCGTGACCCGAGAAACAAAGGTCGAGCAACTCAAAGCCTTCGCGCATAACAGGATAAGCGTCATCGTTTTCACAGTCCGAGCCTGAGTAGCAGATCGGGAAATGATAAGAGCCGATTTTCCACTGCTTGTCACAGTTTGAAAGGTCTTTTATCATCCACTCATTAACTTCTTCAGGGCCGTTGACGCCGATAACCATAAAGTGAGCATTACCGTAATCAAAAGTATAGTTTTCAGTCTTCCAGTTTTCGGGACCGTTATCTGCATATGAACCCTTGAACTGTTTGCCGAAAAACTCTGCAGGTTCGGAATAATACCTGCCTATACCGTTTCTGTAGTCCTTGAATCCGCGGTTATCGTGGTTTCCGAGGGTCATCATAAACGGAATGTGTTCAACAACACCCGTAAGTCCGCTGAACGCACCGTTCCACTGAACTTCGTGCTGACCGCAGTCTGTGTTGTCACCGCCCGTAAGTATGAAGCGTGCATCAGGATGCTTTTTGAGTGTTTCTTTCAAAACATAGTTGAAATATGAATAATCAGGGCAATCGTGCGGTTGACCCTGCTGCTGGTCAGAAACGCAGATAAACTTGAATTTTGTCAGGTTTTCAGGCTCTGTTTCAAAGTAAAACTCTTCGCTTCTGTTTTCGTCATCACCGCAGGTGTAGAAATACTTTGTACCGGGCTTAAGTCCCTTGAGCTTTGCCCAGAACATATTGCTGATGTCGATATCGCTTTCAAAAACGTCAGTTTCAGCTTCGCAACGAAGCCACTCCTGCGAATTTTCTTCACGGTAAAGCACATAACCGTTTTCAACATCCGTACAGGTGCGCCACGTAACATTCATCGTGGTTTTCGCATCGTCCGCGATGCTTATAAAAATATGGTCAGGTTGCTTTTGTGAACCTCTTATCGGCTTTTCTTTCATAAACACGCCTCCTATTTCAGAACAACCTTTGCGGGTTGCCTGTCCTCTGAATTACAGAAGATCTTTAATTTGTGTATCGCTCTTGATGCTTCGATGTACGAAATATCGCTTTTTGAATTGAGCTTCGAAAGCACTTTTTCGTAAATCTTGTCGCCCTTTTCAACGTTTTCCGCTGTTACGTAATTGTCAAACATTCTGCAAAGGATTTCACCCTGCTGCTGAAGCCCTGTCTGACCGCCGAGGGTTTTGCAATATCTGAAATATTTAAGAAGTGTTTCACCCTTGATTGTCTGGTCACCTTTGGTGAGAATAAGAGTGTAATCATCCGCCCTGTATTCTATTCTTTCGGCTACCGTGTATTCAAGTCCGCCCATTGAATTTATCGCAAGAGCAAATGTATCTGCATTTGATGCGATGTATTTGTCAATCTTGATTTTCTCTGCTTTTTCAACGGCAGAAACAAGCTCCTTTTCACCGCCCGATGTCAGCGCCTTGATATAATCGGGATTATCGGGAGCTAACGGATGAACTTCAAAAATCTCCTTGTTCATATTAGCATCGACCATCGCAAGGAAATAAATTTCGCTTATCTCCCTGTCGGTGCAATAGAGAAGAATCCTCATCCTTCCCTTAAGCGCCTCGTCGATTTCAACAAGCTGATTGTCCGTTGTTTCCTGTTGTGCCGTTGTCGGCTTCGGAGAAAACAGATCGCTTATCAATGAATTGTTATTTTTCAGGATTACGGCAATCGAAACAGAACCGATCAGCACCGCACAGATGAGAAAAAAGACAACAAATCTCATTATACCGTTTCTCTTATCCTGTTTTGTTGTTTTAAATTCATGGTTTTTAGACATTTAATCACATTCTTCTTAAAATTACTGTTGATTTCGCACCCACGTCAACAAGTGTTCCGCGGACGTAGCTGTTGCCGAGCAAATCTTCGGCATCGCTCCATTCATCCCTTACGTAGTAGGTTATCGGATGCGGATTGCTGTTTGAAATAACAAGCACCGCATTGTCATCATTTCTTCTTGAATATGCAACACAGCCTGCAACGGCAGAGAGTATTTCAAGCCTTCCGTCAACAAAGCATTTGTTGGTGCGTCGGATTTCTCCGAGTTTTTGGTACCATTGGGTTAAATCCTTGTTCTCGTTTCCCCAAGGATAACAGCAACGGTTGAACGGGTCTTTATAGCCCTGCATTCCTGCCTCGTCGCCGTAGTAAATACTCGGTACACCCGGCAGAGTAAACTGTAATGCCGTCGCCATTTTCATAAGGTGCACACCGTAGTGATATTCCTTTTCGCCAAGCGAGTGAGTGCTTTGCCAGAATCTGTCGCGGTATTCGCAGCTTTCGCCTGCAAGTGCCGTAATTGCTCTCATCGTGTCGTGAGTTGAGATATGATTCATCAGCACATCAAGCACCTGTTTGGGGTAATTTTCCGTAATCGTTATCACTCTTGAGCAGAAAAGCTCCGCAAGACCCATACGGACAAAGTCAATGACCGCACCTGCGAAAGGATAATTCATAACGCTGTCAAGCTGGTCACCCGTGAGGTAACGTCTGCGCTGACCGTAACTGAATTTATTCGAAGCATCTTCCCATACCTCGCCCATAACGAGCGCATCGGGATTTTCTGCCTTGACCGCTTTTCTGAAGCTGTCAAGGAAAACATCGGGCAATTCATCGGCAACATCAAGTCTCCAGCCTGACGCACCAAGCTTCAGCCACTTTCTTGCTATACCGTTTTCACCCGTGATGTATTCTATAAAATCAGGGTTTTCTTCAATAACCTCGGGAAGAAGCTTTATTCCCCACCAGCTGAGGTAATCGTCGGGCCATTTTTTGAATTTATACCAACCGTAGTATTCGGAATCCTGCGACTGATATGCGCCGACGGTATCGTATCTTCCGTACTGATTGAAATATTTGCTGTCACATCCCGTGTGGCTGAAAACGCCGTCGAGGATTATTTTGATGCCTTTTTCATCTGCTTTTTTGCAAAGGTTTTCAAAATCTTCCTGTGTACCGAGAAGCGGATCAATTTTTGTGTAATCTCCCGTATCGTAGCGGTGATTACTGTGTGCTTCAAAAATCGGATTAAGATAAATACAGCTGACACCAAGGCTTACAAGGTAATCGAGCTTTTCACAGATGCCTTTAAGGTCGCCACCGAAATAATCGTTATTAAGCACCTTACCGTTTTTGTCGGGTCGCCAATACGGTTCGCCGTCGCGGTCATCACGCATAACACGATCATCGGGCACATTCGTCTTTGCTTCACCCGAAAAAGCAAATCTTTCGGGAAAAATCTGATAAATTATTCCGCCCTTAAGCCAATCGGGAGTTTTGAAGTTATTGTCATAAACCGTGAGCTGCCACGAGTTGCCGCTTTCGCGGATTTTGCCGATTCCGTCGCCGAAATTGAAAATCCTGCTTGTACCCCACGGAGTATCATATTCAAACCTGTATTCGTAAAGTCCGCTTTCTTCCGTGCTGAAGCTGACTTTCCACCATTCCTCAAAATCACCCTGCATACAGTCCCATTGCATTTCAAAGAAACGCTCGTAAGCATCAGTATCTTTTTTCACAACAAGTCTTGCATGATGACAGCAAAAATCACGGGGCAAAACAATCCTGAAAACAACAGTCTGTCCCGTTTCGATTGCCCCGTAAATGCTCTTGTGATATTCATATCTTGAATTATAGGGAATGTACATTAAGAAACTACTCTCTCATCTCGTTATTTTGCATTTCGTCAACCTCATCGGCAGGAATCGTTACCTGGTTTTCAAAGTAACTTTCTGCAGGATTGGTTGTCGCCGCAGTTGTTATCTCCTCTTCCTCATACGGAGCTTTGGAGATTTCAAGCAGGGCATCCGTAATAATAAAACTTGCGAATGCGATAAAAACAAAAATAAGTGCAATCACAATAAAGCTGATTAACGGTTGCCACCTTGCTCTTTTATCCGTGCTGATAAAATATTTTTTATTATCGCTGTAAGAAGTACGGAATTCCGTATAGCTTCTTCTGCGTTTGTTGTAATTATTGTTTTCCATTTTATCACCTTGTCTGCCATTATTTGATGGTTGAATACACAGAAAGACGGACATATACTTTATATGTACAGTTAAACTTTAGGGGGATTTTTTGTGGATATTCAGCCAATCGGCAGTAATAAATTTTTAGTCGGTCTGAACCGCGAGGATTTGCGGCGGCTTGACATTACATACGACACTATGGACTATTCAAACATAGAAACACGGCGCGTAATCTGGACAATTCTTGACAGCGTGAGAAAAAACACCGGGCGCGACATTGACCCTTCGGGAAATCTTCTGATTGAAGCATCGCCTGACGGCTCAGGCGGTTGTATACTTATGTTTACTGTTCCCGTTTCGCGCGCAGATATCGGCACGGTTATCTCCAAAAGTAACTCCGTACAGATTTTTGAATTCAGCAATTCCGACAATCTTCTTGATGCCATGTCCGCCGTCGGGACTGACAGCATCAGGGGCAGAATCTTTACCGACGGAAGAAAGTTCCGTGCGGAATTACCGGCTGAAAAAGCAGCAATTTACCGCCATATTATCGAGGAATTCGGTATCTTTATCGGCAACGACAATCTGACTGTTACCGCAACTCACGAGCATTGGAAAGAGGTGTGCAAATCAACCTCTTAAAGCTTCGATCATTGCGGACGGGTCATCTGCACCGAAAACAGCGCTTCCTGCCACAAGCACGTTTGCGCCTGCGTCAATCGCAACGGGAGCTGTTTCAAGGGAAATTCCGCCGTCAACCTGAATGTCGAGGTCAAGCCCTCTTCTCTTTGCCTCAGCGCGGAGAGAGGAAACCTTCTGCATCATATCCGCCATGAACTTCTGACCGCCGAAACCGGGTTCAACCGTCATAATAAGCACCATACAGAGCTTATCGAGATAAGGATATACTTCCTCAATCGCGGTTGCAGGTTTAACAGTCAGTCCTGCCTTGCAACCGAGTGAAAGTATTTTATCAATCGTTTCATCAACGGGCGAATCGCTTTCAACATGGAAATTGATTATGTCCGCACCGGCTTTTGCAAAGTCCTCTGCGTACCTGAGAGGATCACTTATCATAAGATGGCAGTCAAATACCTTGTCGGTGTTCTTTCTGAAACACTTGATAACGGGCGCACCGAATGTGATGTTCGGAACAAAATGTCCGTCCATTACATCAATGTGGATATAGTCAGCTCCGCAAGCGTCCATACGGGCAACTTCCTCACCGATTTTTGAAAAATCGCAGGATAAAATTGACGGTGCAATCTTAATCATAAAGCCACAGCCTCTCTTGAAATATATGCATACTTTGATTACCAACAACACATAAGTCTGAAATAC
>JAZSID010000134.1:0-33905 GCA_045533625.1 Acutalibacteraceae bacterium
CGGAAGCTTTGTGTGGATTGAACCCGAGAGAACAACCTCAACAACTTCATCCCTGAAGTTAAGTGTATTAAGGTGAGCAGTAATAAGTGCTGCTCCTCTTTCTGCCATTTCGTCGATGATATCAAGCACTACCTTGTCGCCAAGCTTTGCTGCATCAAAGAAGAAGTCAATAAGACGCATAATAAAGTTATCTGCATCCTCTTCCTCAAACTTTGAAACGAGAGAAAGGAACTCTTCCTTTGAAGAGATTGAATACTCGTCATATACCATTTTGGTAACTGCAGTCTTGCGAAGACCAAGATAAACGTCATCGTAAACAATCTTATAAGCCTGAGTAGCAATCCAATGGCCGTTACCTACGTCGCCTGAATACTCTGAAAGACCTGCAAGCTGAAGCATCTTACCGTCGGAGTCGATAGCGTTACAGCAAGTACCCGTACCGCAGTTGAAGCCGATTGCAGCAGGACCTGTTGAGCCTGCCTTAACAACGATAAAGCCGTCGTTGTAGATTTCAAAATTCTCAAGACCGTAGTCAAGAAGGCGCTTTGTCATCTCGTCGTGCTGATACTGATGGACAATACCTGCAAGACCCATAAGAGTAAAAGAAACGTTCTTGATTGAAATTCCTGCTTCTTTTGTAAGCTTCTTAAGGCCGTCCCAGATGATGTCTGCCGCCTCATCGAAGCTTCCTTCCATATTTTCGTGGTTGCTTCCCGGTCCTTTGACCATAGCAACAATTTTTTTGTCCTCATCAAAAAGGGCATAAGCGGTTTTTGTTCCGCCGCCGTCAACACCAATGTAGTAACTCAATTCGGTATCTCCTTTGATTTTATTTCAAAAACTTTAAAAGTAAATGAGTCAGCCTGAAAATCAGGCATTTGTGCACAGAAATACACACAGTAGTATTATACAATAGATAGTAAATAAAAACAACTGTTTTTTATACTTTTTTGTAAATGACAATTCCAAACTCCGTCTGAGTTTCAAGAAAACTGAGCTTTTCAAGCTTCATCTGGTCTGTGCGTCCTGTTTTATAATAATAAGGTGTCATTTTAAAAAGATTGATTATATCTTCATTTGTATCGAGAGTGATTATGTTATTTGTTTTAATGAAATCAATTTTCTCAAAACCTGCAGGTGTTTCCTCGTTAACTTCGTTTTTGTACGGATTTTCATAAATAGCACTTTTAAGTCCCATAAGGTGGTTTTCAAGCGGAAAGGCTTTAATGAACACACCGCCTTTTTTAAGGATGCGGTGCACCTCCTCCTCTGCATACGGAGCAAAAACACAAACCACTGTGTCACAGCTTTCATCGGGCATAGGGATATCCGCAGTGCTTGCAACGGCAAGTTTTAAATCTTTGCATCTTTTGGAGCCTGCGATAAGAGCCTGTTTTGAAATATCGATACCGAAAACAGACGGATTATTTCCGTTTTCTGAAAGGCTTTCAAAAAGCTGAGCAGTATACCAACATTCGCCGCAGCCTAAATCAATTAGAATTGTTTCTTCTTTTGCCGTTCTGATGACTGCATTTATCAATTCGTTACAAAGGTCATTGTAAAATCCTTTATCGAGGAAATCCTGCCTTGCTTTTACCATAAGCACATCATCGCCGTGACGTTTTTTTGAAGATTTCTGCGACTGAAGAAGATTTACGTATCCCTGTTTAGCCTTATCAAAACAGTGATTTTTTTCACATCGGTATGTTCTGCCGTCATCTGCAAGTACGCCACCGCATACGGGACATTTGAAACTGGTTTTCACGGTATCACCACACAAGTAACCTCCCGAAAAGTTCCGGGAGGTCAGAATTTTATGAATTAAGAAGCTTTTCGGGAGATTCGCTCCACGGGGCATCAATCGGCTCTGACTGAATTTTTTCGGGAGCTGCCCAATGAACGGCGTTTGTAATTACCGTCTGAATGTCTTTATTGTGGAAAGTGGGGCTTGTTTCGTGACCCGGCTGGAAGTAAAACACTTTTCCGAGACCTCTGTTCCAACAGCAACCTGAACGGAATACCTCGCCGCCGCCGAACCAACCAATGAAAACAAGCTCGTCAGGCTGAGGAATATCAAAACGTTCACCGTACATTTCCTCGGTATCGAGGTAGATAAACTCTCCGATACCCTTTGCAATCGGATGGTTCGGATTAATATTCCAGATTCTTTCTCTGTCACCCTCGCGCCATTTAAGAGAGCAGGTTGTTCCCATCAAGCGCTGAAAAATCTTTGAATAATGAGCAGAGTGAAGAAGGATTATACCCATACCTCTGAGCACTCTGTCCTGAATTTTTGAAACAAGCTCGTCAGGTACATCAGCGTGACCGCAGTGTGCCCACCAGATAAGCACGTCAGTATTGTCAAGCACCTCATCGGGAAGACCGCACTCGGGTTCATCCTGAGTTGCGCATCTGATATTAAGTTCTTCGTCCTTACCAAGGAATCCTGCGATGCAGGCATTTATCCCGTCAGGATAGACTTTGATTACAGCCTCGTCAGACTTATCCTGAATATGTTCATTCCATACTGTTACATTAATCATAAAAATGCACCTCCGTATAAGAAATAATACCATAATTTGCCTGATTTTTCAATAGTTTTTCTCTTCTGCATTGACTTTGGTTTTCTTAAATTGTAAAATAAACGCAGGAGTTGATATAATGGCAAATGTTTTAAACAAAATTATTCGCAAAGTTATCAGCATCTTTGAAGGCGGTCTTTCTCAGGAGCAGGCACAGTGGGCACAGGAAACCTACGACGTACCCGAAAGTGCAAAAGCGGATTTGCGTCAGCTTGCCGCTGAAGGCATTGTTATGCTTAAAAATGACGGAACTCTTCCCCTTGCAGGAAAGAAGATTGCTGTTTTCGGCAGATGTCAGTATGACTATTTTTACTGCGGATACGGCAGTGGCGGAGACGTAAACATTCCGTACAAAATCAGTCCTGCTGAAGCTTTGCATAATCAGAGCGAAATAATTATAAATAAAGATATCGATGCTTTTTACCGTAAAATGTCCGAAAAGAATCCTCCCGATGAGGGTTATTGGGGACATTGGCCGTTTAATTTTCCGGAATTTATTCCTGACGAAAAGCTCGTAAAAAACGCTGCCGAGGAATCGGATGCGGCAGTTGTTATCATCGGCCGTGCCGCAGGTGAAGACAGAGAAAACAAGCTTGAAAAAGGCAGCTATTATCTTACTGATGATGAAATCAGACTCCTTGATACAGTTACATCGAGCTTCGTTAAAACAATCGTTGTTCTTGACTGCGGAAACATTATCGATATGAAAAGAATCGATTCATACGGCAGTAAGATTTCTGCTGTTCTCTATGCTTTTCAGGGCGGTATGGAAAGCGGTAACGCACTCTGCGATGTGCTTTCGGGCAAGGTTAATCCCTGCGCAAAACTGACGGATACGATCACCTATGATTACAGTGATTATCCGAGTGCCGAAAGCTTCGGCGGTAAAGCATACAACAACTACACTGAAGATATTTTCGTAGGTTACAGATATTTTGAGACCTTTGCTCCCGAAAAGGTGCTTTATCCCTTCGGTTTCGGCCTCAGTTATACTTCTTTTGAGACAGAAATTGAAAGCTACAGATGTGACACCTTGATGGTATGGCTTTCAGTCAAGGTTACAAATACAGGTAAAACAAGCGGTAAGGAAATCGTTCAGATTTATTGTGACCTGCCCGCAGGCAAAACCGCTACTGCCAAAAGAGTCCTTTGTGACTTTGCAAAAACTGAATTGCTTGCTCCCGGTGAAAGCTGTGTTCTTAACTTCAACTTTTCACTTTACAGGGTTTCCTCTTATGACGACAAGGGCGACACAGGTTTCAGAAATTCGTATGTCCTTCTTAAAGGCGATTACAGGTTTTTTGTTTCTGACAGCGTACGAGGCGGAGCCGAAGCAGGGGTTCACAGCCTTAAAGAAAATGTTTGCCTCAGAAAACTTGAACCCGTTTGCGAGGTTAAAAAATGTTTTGACAGAATGACAAGAACCTCTGACGGCAAACTCTTAAAAGAAAAGATCCCCGTTAATAAAATTGACCTGAAAGACCGCATTCTTAAAAACCTGCCTGAAGCTCTTCCGCATTCAATTGACAAGGGATACAAGCTTACTGACGTTAAGAACGGCAAAATTACTATGGACGAGTTTGTTTCTCAACTCAACCTTGATGAGCTTGAGGCAATCACCCGCGGTGACTACACAATGCACAGCCCTCTCGGCACAAGCGGTAATGCAGGTGTTTTTGGCGGTGTACTCCCCTCTCTTCGCGACAAAGGAGTTCCTCCTCTCAGCACAACTGACGGTCCTGCAGGTATACGTGTAACAAAGAAGCGTTCACTTCTTCCGACAGGTGCGTGTATGGCGGCTTCATGGAACACAGAACTTATTGAAAAAGTTTATTCTTTTGTTGCTGAGGAAATGAAGGAATGCGGTTCCGACATTCTTCTTGCACCCGGCATGAACATTCACAGAAATCCCCTTTGCGGAAGAAACTTTGAGTATTTCTCTGAAGATCCCGTTGTAAGCGGTAAATGTGCGGCGGCGGTTGTAAGAGGTGTTCAGTCTTTAGGGGCAAGTGCTTGCCCGAAGCACTTTGCCTGTAACAATCAGGAGGTTAACCGAAACAAAAACGATTCCAGAGTGAGCGAAAAAGCACTTCGTGAGATTTATCTCAAACCATTCGAAATCGTTGTCAAAGAATCTTCACCGAAGAACATTATGACATCGTACAACAAGGTTAACTCCGTTTACAGCTACAACAACTACGATATGGTAACAACCGTGCTTCGTGGCGAATGGGGTTATACAGGTAACGTTATGACAGACTGGTGGACAAAGCACGTCAACAGCCCTGAATTCCGTGGTCTTCGCGATAACGCTTACCGTGTCCGTGCTCAGGTCGATGTGCTTATGCCCGGTGTCAACGGACGATTCGGCTCAACGAAGCATCCTGACCCGACACTTTTCGAAAAGCTTGACAAGCCGAACGGAATTACTCTCGGTGAAGTTCAACGAAGCGCAAAAAATGTGCTTAAGCTTTGTCTTGATTATATTGATTAATCTGTATATTTTTATAGTTTTGGAAAAATGAAGCCGGCAGAGCAATCTGTCGGCTTTTTGCATTATAAATTCAGAATTTACGGGATGTTTATTGTCAAACTTTTCTTTGTTTCTGCAGTTGACAAATCGCACAAAATATTATACAATAAATGTACAAATTAAACCATTGCATGACTGACGGATCAGCGGATTACCGCAAGGGAATGCAAATGGCAAACAGCCGACCGTCTGGGCAAGTCAGTTTTTACTGATTTGTCCTTTTTTGTTTTTTAGGAGTTGATATTATGATACACGAAAACTGGAACGGATTTAACGGTGGATTATGGCAGGATGAAATCAACGTCCGCAACTTTATCCAGACTAACTACAAGGAATATTGCGGAGACGATTCTTTCCTTTCAGGGGCAACTGAGCGTACAGACAGCCTTATGGCAAAGGTTCAGGAGCTTTTCAGACAGGAACGCGCAAAGGGCGGTGTCCTTGACATCGACACCGAAACGGTTTCTTCGCTTACAAGCTATGCTCCGGGATATATTGACAAAGAAAACGAAATCATCGTAGGTATGCAGACCGACAGTCCGCTTAAGCGTGGTGTTAACCCCTTCGGCGGTATCCGTATGGCTCGTCAGGCCTGTGCCGCTTACGGATATAAACTCAGCGACAAGGTTGAGCAGGAATTTATGTTCCGTACAACTCATAATGACGGTGTTTTCAGAGCATATACTGACGAAATGCGCGCTGCCCGTCGTTCTCATGTTATCACGGGTCTTCCCGATGCATACGGCAGAGGCAGAATCATCGGCGACTACAGACGTGTTGCACTTTACGGCGTAAACCGTCTTATTGAAGCTAAAAAGGCTGACAAAGCGGCTATGTCAAACAGCAACTTCAATGCTGAAACAACACGTCAGACAGAGGAGCTTTTCCAGCAGATTACTTTCCTCGGTTTTATGAAGGAAATGGCTGCTATGTACGGCTACGACATTTCCGAGCCTGCAAAGAATGCTCGTGAAGCAATTCAGTGGACTTATTTTGCTTACCTTGCTTCAATCAAGGAGCAGAACGGTGCAGCAATGTCACTCGGAAGAGTAAGTACATTCTTCGACATTTACATTGAACGTGATATTGCAAACGGTACTCTTACCGAAGAAGAAGCTCAGGAGCTGATGGACGATTTTGTTATCAAACTCCGTATTGCACGTCACCTCAGAACACAGGAATACAACGAGCTTTTCGGCGGCGACCCGATGTGGATTACAGAAGCTGTCGGCGGTATGGGCGAAGACGGCAGAAGCCTTGTTACAAAGAACAGCTTCCGACTTCTCAACACACTCTATACGCTCGGTTCTTCTCCCGAGCCTAATATCACGATTCTCTGGTCAACTTCCCTTCCCGAAGGCTTCAAGCGCTTCTGTGCAAAGGTTTCTGTTGATACAGACTCAATCCAGTATGAAAACGACGACGTTATGCGCCCGATTTACGGTGATGACTACGCAATCGCCTGCTGTGTTTCAGCTATGAAAATAGGCAAGCAGATGCAGTTCTTCGGCGCACGTTGCAACCTTGCAAAGCTTCTTCTCATCGCTCTCAACGGCGGTTACGACACTTCAAGCGATATGCACATCGGTCCTCAGATGAGCGTCATAGAAGGAACTTCTCTTGACTTTGACTCGGTTATGAAACGTTTTGACAAATACATCGAATGGCTTATGCATCTTTACGTCAACACAATGAACGTAATTCACTATATGCACGACAAGTACGCATACGAAAAGACTCAGATGGCTCTTCACGATACTGATGTTGAAAGATTTATGGCTTTCGGTATCGCAGGTCTTTCTGTTGTTGCAGACTCACTTTCAGCTATTAAATATGCAAAAGTACGTCCTATCCGCAACACTAACGGTTATATTGAGGGATTTGAAACCGTCGGAGACTTCCCGAAATACGGTAATGACGACGACAGAGTTGACCTTATAGCAAAAGATATGGCACATAAGGTTATCACTGAGCTTCGCAAGACTCCGACATACCGTAACGCAATCCATACACTTTCGGTTCTTACAATCACATCAAACGTTATGTACGGTAAGAATACGGCGGCAACTCCTGACGGCAGAGGCGACGGCGAGCCTTTCGCCCCCGGTGCAAACCCGATGCACAACCGTGAGGAAAACGGCGCACTTGCATCACTTAACTCTGTTGCAAAAATCAGCTACGATGACTGCCGTGACGGTGTTTCAAACACATTCTCAATCACACCCGATACACTCGGTCATACGGATGAGGAAAGATATTCAAATCTTGTTTCAATTCTTGACGGATACTTTTCAAAGAAGGCACATCACATCAACGTAAACGTTATGAACCGCGAAACACTTCTTAAGGCTTACGAGAATCCTGAAGAGTATCCCAACCTTACAATCCGAGTTTCAGGCTATGCGGTTAACTTCAACAAACTTTCACGCGAGCAGCAGCGAGAAGTTATCAGCCGTACATTCCACGAGGCTATATAATGCTCAGGGTTCATTCAATCCAGTCGCTCGGCACGGTTGACGGCCCGGGGGTAAGATTTGTCGTATTTCTGCAGGGATGCCATTTAAGATGCAAATGCTGTCACAATCCCGACACGTGGGATATAAACGGCGGCAAGGAAGAATCGGCAATCTCACTTTTCGAGAAAGCGAAGAGATATAAGGAATACTTCGGCAAAGAAGGCGGTATCACACTTTCGGGCGGTGAGCCTTTGCTTCAGGCTAAGGAAGCTTACGAGCTTTTCGCTCTTTGTAAAGAGAACGGTATAAACACCTGTCTTGATACATCAGGATCGGTTATGAATGAGGATGTAAAAATGCTTCTCAGTGTAACGGACAGAGTACTGCTTGATATCAAGTATACTGATGATAAAGATTACCGCACAAACGTCGGTTGCTCGATGAAACCCGTTATTGAGTTTCTTGATTATATTGATACATATTCAATCCCCACAACGCTTCGTCAGGTTATTATCCCCTCTCTCAATGATAACGCTGAAAACATTGAGAAACTTAAGGAAATCAGGGACCAATACAGTTGTGTTGATTCGGTTGAGCTGCTTGCATTTCATAAGATATGCGAAACGAAGTATCAGAATATGGGAATTGAATTTCCGCTTGCAGACACACCTGAGCCAACGAAGGAAATGATGGATAAACTTAATTCATTGCTCTAAAGTAAAAAACCGCGACAGCTCGTCGCGGCTTTGTTTCTTATATTCAATTCCAACGCTTAAAAACTACTATTTATAGGTTGATACAATAAAAGGTTTTTGATATAATCACATTGGAGTTGAGAAAATGGGTAATACAGACTACGGAAAAATGTATAAAAAGATTTTTGATATAATGGGTGACCTCACACCGCTTACGGTTGACTGCGGTGTGCTTTGCAATGGTGCGTGCTGTAAGGGCGATGAGCAGACAGGAATGAGGCTTTTTCCTCACGAAGAAAGCAGTCTTGACATTACCGAAATTGAATCGGGAGAAAGACTTGCCGTCTGCAACGGTATCTGTGACCGAGGCTGTCGTCCCCTCGCCTGCAGGATTTTCCCGTTTTTCCCGACTATTGACGAAAACGGAAAGATTTTTGTTGAGCCTGACAGCCGTGCTTCAAGGCTTTGTCCGTTACTTCAGCACAGCGACGAGATTGTTTTTGACCCCAAGTTTTTCAAGGCACTGAAAAAGGTCGGTAAAATTCTTGCCAAAGACGATGAATGCCGTGAATATCTTTATAAAATCACAGAAGAAATTGATATGTACAAAAGCTTTCTTGATTAGACTGATAATTTGTGGTATCATATTTTAAAACAACGGACAGGAGAATCAATATGGTTGAATATAAAAAGAAAATCAAAAGAGTTGTAATCACCGAGGAGCAGATTGCGGAGAAGGTTAAGGAAATCGGCAAAGAAATTGATAAGATTTATGACGGCCGTCCGATTCTGCTTGTCAGCATTCTCAAGGGTGCTTTCGTTTTCATGGCTGATGTGTGCCGTGCTGTTACGGTCCCCTGCGAAATCGGTTTTATGTGCGCAAAGAGCTACTATCAGGGTACAGTTTCAACGGGCGTTATCAATATCACAATGGACCTTGACCAGGACGTCAAAGATTATCACGTTGTTATTGTTGAGGACATCATTGACACCGGCAGAACGCTCAAGGACGTTGTAAAGCTCCTTAAAGCAAGAAATCCGCTTTCCTTGCACGTTGTTACACTCCTTGACAAACCTGACAGAAGACTTGTTGAAATCACTCCCGACTGGGCACTTTTCACGATCCCCGATTTCTTTGTTATCGGCTACGGCCTTGACTGCGGTGAGAATTACCGTAATCTGCCGTATATTGCTGAATATGACAGCGAAGCATAAAGAAAAACCTGCCACACGGCAGGTTTTATTTTTTGCATTTTCAGTTTTCAAAATCAAGCACAACAAGTTCATTGCCCTGAGCTTCAACAATTTTTACGAGATCATTGAAACTGAGCCACACTGTTGCATCGTGCTCATTCGGATGAATGCCAAGCTTTTCACAGCCTTCAAGCTTCTTGTCGAGCACTACGGTTACAACGTGATCCGTATCGTTGAGGATTCCGAGCGGTGAAACACAGCCTGCAGTTACGCCAAGATATTTTTCAAGTCTTTCTGCCGAAGCAAAGCTAACCTTACCTGCATCAAGCTTTGTGCCGATTTCTTTCAGGTTGACTCGTGTTTCGTTATCTGCTGTGATAAGAAAGTGCTTCTTACCCTTCTGGTCACGGATGAAAAGATTTTTACAGATTGTGCCGATTTTATCAAGACCTTCTACCTGCATTTCTTCCATTGTGTAGACAGGTGCGTGATCTGTTACTTCATAATTAATATTCTGACTATGTAAAAACTCATATACTTTCTGTTTCATAAATTCACCTTATTTAAAAAGTGCCTTATAAAAACTATAAGGCACTTGAAATTTTTTATCAGTCTGTTGTGTAGTTGTCGAAATAACCCTGGATGAATACGATCGGTGTACCCTTGTCGCCCGAACCTGATGTAAGGTCACAGAGTGAGCCGATAAGGTCTGTGAGTCTTCTCGGTGTTGTACCCTCAGAAGCCATTTTACCAACAAGGTTATCGTCCTTCTCCTGAATCTTGCCCTTGATTGCTTCCTTGAGCTCATCACCTGAAAGGTTTGCAAATTCATTATCAGCAAGGTATTTGAGCTTGAGCTCGTTCGGTGTACCCTCAAGACCGCTTGTATATGCGGGAGAAACAACAGGGTCTGCAAGCTCCCAGATCTTACCGACGGGATCTTTGAATGCACCGTCGCCGTAAACCATAACTTCGATTTTCTTGCCTGTTTCTTCGTAGAGCTTCTTCTGAATAGCATCAACAACCGGCTGACAGTCACGAGGGAAGAGCTTGACTTTATCTTCTGTTGCTTTGTTTGAGCCGAGGAGACCGTAATCAGCATTGAAGCCGCTTCCGTTCACGGGTGCATTGAGGATTTCGTCAAGACCGTAAACGATTTCAGCACCTGCTGCTTTAAGGATTCTCTTTGTTCGTGCTCTTGTATGAATATCACAGCAGAGAACGTTCTTTGTATAATCAAGGATTGCCTTTGCGTTGTTTGCAAAAATGATTTCACAATCTGCACCGCACTCACGGACAAGACTTTCGTAATACTCAACGTAGTCAACACCGGTGAAAGTATGCTTCTCATAACCGAAAAGCTCACGGTACTTTGCAGTTGAAAGAACATCCTTGTACGGGTCAACACCCTTATCGTCAATAGCATCCATTGAAACAAGATGGTTACCAACCTCGTCTGACGGATAAGAAAGCATAATAACAACTTTCTTTGCTCCCTTTGCAATACCTCGAAGGCAGATTGCAAAACGGTTACGGCTGAGAATCGGGAAAATAACACCGACTGTTTCGCCGCCGAACTTAGCCTTTACATCGGCTGCTATATCATCAACAGTTGCATAGTTACCCTGTGCTCTGGCAACGATAGCCTCTGTCATAGCTACGATATCACGGTCATTGAACTTAAAACCTGCATCTTCTGAAGCTTCGAGGACGGAATTTGTTACGATTTCAACGATGTTGTCGCCTTCCTTGATAATCGGGGCTCTGACACCACGTGAAACTGTACCTATCATACGACTCATTATGAACAACTCCTTTGTGCACATTTGTATATACGCACTTTTTTTACGACTATAGATTATAGCACTATATAATATAGTTTTCAATATTTTTTTCAAAAAAATTCGTATTTTTTTGATTTGATTCAGAAAAAAGAGAACTGCCGATTGACAGTTCTCTTTAATAGCATTTTATTTTTTCTTTGCTTTTTTAGCCTGTTTTTCTGCAAGACGGCGAGCCTTATCTGCCTGCTTCTCTTCAGCCTCTTTCTTCTGTGCTGCGAGATTTGCTGCATCTTCTGCTTCGTTTCTTGCCTTTGCTTCATCATAAAGAGAAGCAAGCTCTTCATAATGAGTATAGTTTTCTTTCGCATTAAGCATCTTTTCAGCATCAAGATACGGCTTTGCAGCTCTTGCAAATACCGCGTGCAATTCCATCTCGGCCTTTGACTTTTTCTGCCATTCAGCCTTATTTGCTTTTTCAGCCTTGATAAGTGCTTTGAGCTCTTTAACCTTAGCGCTGTCCTTGTTCTTCTTTGCTTCATCCTGCTTCTGATAAAGCTCACGGAGCTTTTCATCACAAGCATCTTCTGCATCGTAGTAGCTTTCAAGGATTGCGTAGTCAGGCTGTACAAAATCTGAAAGTGACTTGTAATTTGCATCAATAGCAGTACGTGATATAAGCTTGTGTCTTGCAACTTCTATTGCGAAGCTGCGAAGCTCTTTTTCGTGCTCGTTAGCCTTGGGCATTCTCTTTGCGTTTTCAAGTTCCGCCTTGAGAGCTTCCTTATCGGCATTGAAAAGTCCTGTAAGACCTGCCCTGTAAATCGGCTCGTTGATCTGAAGCTTAATCTTATATTCTTCGCTTGAGAACTTATTGAGTTCGTCACGAACCATCTTTGAAATCTTGATTTCTTCATTGTGCTTAAGTGCTTCTTTATAAGCCTTTTTATCTGCACGCTTGTCACTCTTTGAAACCTGAACAGGCTCTGCGTTTGCAAGAGCTTCTGCTTCACGGACGTAATCGATAGCTTCAACGAGTGTACGGTCGTTTGTTACGCCGTTACCGTAGTCTTCAAACATTGCACGGATTTTGAGAATACGGATAATACCCTTATGCTGAGTTTCCTTAAGGTCGTAGAAGAAGAACGGAACAAGATTGAGGAAAGCACCGACCGCTGCCATAATAATAAGCGCACCGATAATATCTTCAAGAAGACCGGGCTTACCCGTGTTGACATCAAGAATGTCAAACGACGACTCCTTATATCCGTTGCCTTCGTAAATACCGTAGCTTTTGTAAACAAACGGAAGAACTGAGGATGTTACAAGTGTTACAATGTTACCGATTGTCTGAACCGTACCGAACATTCCGTCAACGCGTTCACCTGTTTTGTACTGATGATAGTCACGGATATCCGCCTGAATTGCGGGAGTTGTAATCTGTTCAAAAGCACCGAAGAGCCAGTTGAAGTAAACGCAGACAGCAAGCCACCAGATGCTTGACTTGTTGATACCCATGGCAAGGATACAGACGATATTCATCGTATTGATGCCGACAAGCACCTTCTTCTTACCGAACGCACGGATACAGAACGGAGCGATAATCATACCCCACATTGATGCGTTACCGACAACGGTATTGATAATGCCCATAACCACACCGTCACAAGCATGGCCGTAGTTATATGTCCAGGACATAATGTTACTGTAAGAACCCTCGAGGAATCCGAGCCAGCCCGCAAGAGCGATAATCCAGAAATACTTGTTTCTTGCAACCGAACGGAAAGAATCCATAAAGTTAACCTGAACAACTCTTGTCTTTGCCTGAACAATCTTTTCCTTTGTATTGGCAAACACAACAGCAGTAAGAACAACACCAATGATTGCAAAAACAGGATAGCAGACACGGTAAAGTCTGATATCGTACATATCATCGTTTGTAAGGAACTTTGAAACTGCAGGAAGAACTGCATTTGCGATTGACGGAGCAAGTGAGTAAACAACACTCTTTATTGCAAGAACGTCGGTTCTTTCCTGTGTATTCGGTGAAAGAACATGGATAAGGTTTGTATAAGCATCGTTAAAGAAATTAAAGAAGAACTGCAGCAACAGGTTGAATATAAGAACAACTACAATTTTGGCAATATATCCGCCCTCAAGACCGAACATATGATTCGGGAAAAATGAGTACAGAAGCTTATACGGGAAATAAACATATCCGAGAACCGTAAGCACCGTGGGTATACCCATGGACAGCAAGTACGGTCTGTATTTACCCGCCTTGTTTCTCGTGTTGTCAATCATATTCGCTCTGATAGCTGTCAAAGGAATATTTGCAAGAGTTGCAATAAGATAAAGTATGTACATGTGCGTCGGGTCAACACCGATTGCGCCACCGACAATCATATTGTTGATATTAACAACAAGCGCATTACCCATGTAAATGATGAAATATGCACCTATACCACCGCCGGCATACGCTGCAATTTCCTTGAAGGTCATATAACGACCCGGCATAGGAATCTTCCAATACACTTTAAGATCGGAAAGTAATCCTCCTGCCTTCTGAGCTAAACTGGTTTTGTTAGACAAAACTTCAACCCCTTTTAATTATTTTCGAGTGTGTGCATCGTGACCGCCACACTCTCATTCATATACCAAAATATTATAACATAATAAGACTTTTTTTGCTACCGATAAACATCAATTACCGAATTTTTGTTCATTTTAACTATTAGATATATCAATTATTGTCAGTATTAGCCAAATAAATTGCATTTACGGCAATTTATATCCTGCTGTGAGGTAGATATCATACCAGTCTTCCTTTGAAAGAGTTATATCTGCCGCTTTTGAAATTTCTTCAAGTCTTGTCATATTGGTACTGCCGACTACGGGTTGCATCTTTTCGGGAAGGCGCAGAAGCCACGCAATTGCAATGCCGGTATCCGTTGTGCCGTATTTTTCAGCAAGAGTTCTGAGCTTTTCGTTAAGCTCTTTATAATCGGGGTTTCCGAGGAATGTACCTGCGATGAAACCCTGCTGAAGCGGTGACCACGGCTGAATTGTGATTTTATTTAGACGGCAATAATCCCTGAGATAACCGTCGTAGTTTATGCCGTCTTTATTCTGCAGGTTGACATTTGCACCGTTGCTTATCATTGTCGCATTTGTGATGCTAAGCTGCATCTGATTGATTCTGATGTCCTGTTTCACACAAGTTTTGAGAAGCTCAATCTGTGATGCACTGTGGTTTGAAACACCGAAGGCACCGACTTTTCCGCTTGATTCAAGATAATCAAAAGCTTCGGCAACCTCTTCAGGCTCCATCAGCAAATCGGGACGGTGAAGAAGAAGGACATCAATTTTTTCAACACCAAGGTTTTTAAGCGAATTATTAACTGAATTTATGATATGCTCCTTTGAAAAATCGTACATTCCCCTGCGTATTCCGCATTTAGTCTGAATAATAATTTTATCGCGGAGAGATTTATTAAGAGCAAGTCCTGCACCGAAAACCTTTTCACACTCACCGCCGCCGTAAATATCCGCGTGGTCAAAATAGTTGTAACCAAGCCCGACAACCCTAGAAATGTATTGTTCTGCCTCTGTTGGACTCATCTCTGCAATACGCATACAACCGAGTGCAATTTGTGAAACTTTGATGTCTTCTGAGAACGTATTGATATATTTCATACAAAAACCTCGTTTCTTTTTGATAAATTAATAATACTGTATAACGATACAATAATCAAGTATTAATAATTTCTATTGACGAATATTTAATAATTTTGTATTATATAACCAAAGAACTTTGAAAGAGGTGTTTTTGTGAACAAAAAGTTTAAAAGACTGTTGTCCGTTTTTCTGGCAATAGTTATGGCAACATCCGTTCTTACTCACGCGTTTGCAATGAGTGGCGACATCAGCCCCGATATCATTGCAGAAACATCAAAAACTGCAGTGCAGATTGAAGCTGAGGGTATCGTCCTTCTTAAAAACGAGGACAACACTCTTCCCCTTGAAGGAAAGAAACTCAATGTTTTCGGTGCAGGCTCAGTTTGTCCGTTTATCGGCGGTTCGGGTTCGGGCAGTGTTATTTCTGAGGATCCTGTTACTTTCTACGATGCGCTTGATGAAGCAGGCATTGAATACAACGCTGACCTTCGCGCTCTTTACGAAAAGTACTGCGATACATCCGCAACTCCGAAAACCGACAATACGGTTATAAATAATCTTCTTGCTCTTATTTTCGCAAAAAGTTCTCTTAACGAGCTTGAGCCTGAAAAGCTTAGTGATGAAGTTATGAGCTCTGCAAGAGCTTATTCAGACACAGCTGTTATCGTTATCAGCAGAACAAGCGCTGAGGGCACAGACCTTGCTGAAGAAGTTCTTCAGCTCAAGGAAGAAGAAAAAGACCTTCTTGAAAAAGCTGATGCAACATTTGAAAACATCATCATTCTTTTCAACACAGCTAACATTATGGAAATGGGCTGGCTTGAAGAATACGAGCACATCAAGGCTGCAGCTCTTATCTGGATCCCCGGCGAATTCGGTATGACAGCAGTTGCTCAGGTACTCAACGGAGAGGTTAACCCGTCCGGTAAGCTTGCCGATACAGTTGCTTACAAAGTCAGCGACCATCCTTCAAACGTATGCTTCGGTGACAACAAGTATGACGGAGCATTATCAAAGTATTACGTTGAATATCTCGAGGGTATTTACGTCGGCTACCGTTACTTTGAAACATTTGCAAAAGACAAGGTTCAGTACCCCTTCGGTTACGGACTTTCATACACTACATTCGAAAAAGAAATAGTTAATTACGATACAGCTGACGGAGTTATTACCGTCAAAGTCAAGGTAACAAACACAGGCAGCGTAAGCGGTAAGGAAACGGCACAGATTTATTACAGCGCTCCCTACTACAACGGCGGCATTGAAAAGAGCGCAATCTGCCTCGGCGGATATGCAAAAACAGATATCCTTGCTCCGGGTGAAAGCGAAGTTCTTACCGTAACATTCAAAGCAGATGATATGGCATCCTATGATCACAAAAATAATCAGGCATGGGTGCTTGAAAAGGGCACATATAAAATCATACTTGGCGAAAACGTACGCGAACACATCGACAGCTTTGATTATAATGTAGCAGCTGACAAGATTATCAAGTACGATAACGTTACAGGTACAGAGATCGTAAACAGATTTGACGACGTTTACAACGGATTCCCCGTACTTTCAAGAGCTGAAGGCACACCTGACTTCCCTGAATACAGAAAGCTTGAAGCAACAAAGGAAGTAAAGAATGTTGATCAGCTTCCTGAGCCTCAGACCGAGGGCGAAGCTCCGAAGATTGGTGTAGAATACGACGAGGTTATCACTCTTCAGGACGTTTACGAAGACGAAAGCCTCTGGGATGCTTTCCTTGACCAGCTCACACTCGACGAAATGACATACCTTGTAATCGACGGTGGTTATAATACAAGAGGTGTTGAACGTCTCGGCATTCCTCACACATGGGACAACGACGGTCCTTCAAGCATCAAGGGTCAGAACGGCCTTGTTTATGACGACAGCGGTACGGCTTATCCCTGCGCAACTGCTCTTGCCTGCACATGGAACGTTGAACTTGCTGAAACATTCGGTATCGGTGTCGGCAAGGAAGGCAAAGATATGGGTACTGACGTATGGTACGCACCCGGCGCAAATATCCACAGAAATCCGCGAGGCGGCAGAAACTTTGAATATTATTCAGAAGATCCTCTCCTTTCAGGTAAGATGGCAGCTGCTGTTATCCGCGGTTGCAGCTCACAGAACCTTGTCGTTACAATTAAGCACTTTGTTATGAACGACCAGGAATCGCACCGTGAAGGTGTTTTCACCTGGGCGGACGAGCAGACTATGAGAGAAATCTACCTCAAGGCATTTGAGATTCCCGTTAAGGAATCAGACTGTAAGGGTATTATGTCTGCTTTCAACCGTATCGGTCACAAGTGGTGCGGTTCAAGCTCGGCACTCCTTAACGACGTACTTCGTAATGAATGGGGATTTGAAGGCTTCGTTGTTTCCGACTACTCATGGAACTTCACAGGTTCGGGTTATATGAGCCCTGTACTTGCTGTTTACGGCGGTAACGATACTATGCTTACAGGTATATGGGCAGTAAACGTTATTTCTCACGTTGCTGCTGTCAAGCTTGCTTACTACAGAGACCCCGTCGGCTTCGGCACAGCTTTACGTCAGGCTTGTAAGAACCTTTGCATTATGAAGATGCATACTAAGGCATTCCTTGAGCCTTATGAATATGACGGCTCACTCGGCAGTTTCCTTGAAAGTCCTGATGAGTGGGAGTTTGAATCACCGTATATCTGGTCAGGTATCAGATTCCTTCTCAACAATGTTGCAAACATAATCATTTACGGCGTAGGAAAAATCCTTTAATATCCTTTAGCATTAAACAGCACCGATTCCTCACGGTTTCGGTGCTGTTTTTGTTGAAAAATGAAGTTAATTATGATACTATTATTCAAATTGATTTTTGAGGAGAATTTTCGGTGAATTCTGTTAAATCGTTTATAAAAAAAGAAGCTGTGCTTTGTATATCTTTAGTCTGTGCGGTTGCGACAATGCTTTTCGTTCCGCCCGATATGGAGTACGTCGGATATATCGACCTACACGTACTGTCCCTGCTTCTCTGCCTTATGGCTGTTGTTGCAGGATTTCAGAGTTGCGGTATCTTCCGTTGCCTTACATACAGCCTTCTTAAAAAGTGTAAAAGCGGAAGATTACTTGGTCTTATACTTGTGCTCCTCCCTTTTTTCAGTTCTATGCTTGTTACCAATGACGTGGCACTCCTTGTTTTCGTTCCGTTTACAATAGGATTGCTTTCGGAAATGAAGTGTGAAAAATCTGCAATACCCGTTCTTGTTCTGCAGACTGTTGCGGCAAACCTCGGCAGTATGGCAACACCCGTCGGCAATCCTCAGAATCTGTTTTTATATTCCGAATATAACCTTTCTGTAACGGAATTTTTCGGTACTACCCTTCCGCTGACAGCGTTAAGCTTTGTTATACTGAGTGCATCCTCATTGCCTGTTCTTCCGAAAAAATTATCGCATATTGATTTAAAAGAAGAGAAAATCGAAAAACCTGCTTACCTTGCAGTTTACTGTGTTTTATTTGTCGTTTGTCTGCTTACGGTTTTCCACGTTTTAAGTTTTGCTGTTTTGTTGGCAATTACCGTTATCGTTATATCGGTTATGGACCGAAAAATTCTGCAGAAGCCCGACTATGCTCTTTTAGCAACTTTTATGTGTTTCTTCATTGTTTCAGGAAACCTCGGCAGAATTGAGACCGTGAATGTATTTTTGAAAAGCCTTCTTGAAAAAAGCACACTTCTGACTTCTGCAGGCGCAAGTCAGATTATCAGTAACGTTCCTGCGGCAGTGTTGCTTTCGGGTTTCACCGAGAATTGGAAGGAGCTTCTTGAAGGAGTAAATATCGGCGGTCTCGGCACTCCCGTGGCTTCACTTGCAAGCCTTATCACTCTTAAGCTTTATCTTCGAGCTGAAAATGCAAATGCAGGTAAATTCATCCTTGTTTTCCTTGCGGTTAACATTATCGGACTTATACTTCTTACCACATTTTGCATATTATTGTGAAATATTACAAAAAAGCAAAATTCTTTTCTACATCGTTAAAGGTTTATTTAATTGAAAATAAATCCGATTCGTGTTAGAATATTTTTATGCAAAAAACAAGGAGGTTTATTATGGGTACTAAACCACTCAGACATCCCGAAAAGAAAAACAAGAACCTTAAGAACAAAAACTATGTTCCCAAGAAAGAAACACAGGCATATGCTATTGCCGCACTCGGTCAGGGTCTTGTTTACAGCTGTATGTCGAGCTACATAACAGACTATTACATGAACGTCCTCTACCTTACGCCGATGTTCGTTATTCTTCTTATGCTCCTTGCAAGAGTATGGGACGCAATCAACGACCCGATGATGGGTATGATTATGGACAGAAAGAGCACACGTTGGGGCAGAATGAAGCCTTATCCCGTTCTTACTGCTCTTCCCATCGCAGCACTCACAATCCTTATGTTCGTCAATCCCGGCTTTGATACAAAGAATCAGAGCGTGTGGCTTTACATCTTCACAGCATTCGTTTACATTGCCTGGGGTATGATATATACGGTCAGTGACGTTCCGTTCTGGAGCATGCCGAATGTTATGACACCAAACGCAAAAGAGCGTGGTAAGATCATTTCTTACGGTAAAACAGTCGGCGGTATCGGTTCAGCTGTTACTGTTGCGCTTCCCATTATCGTCGGCTACGTTGTGGCAGATATGGACCTTGAAAAAGCAAACATTCTCAAGTATGCAATAATGGCAATCTCAATGGCAGTCATCGGTATGCCGTTGTTTACACTTTCATCCTTCAAAATCAAGGAAAGAATCCAGATTCCCGATGCACAGAAGAAAGCTCCCGGCGAGCCTTCAACACTCAAGCGTATCTTCTCCTGTAAGCCGCTTATGCTCGTTGTGCTTTCAGGTATGCTCTCCTTCGGCAGATATATGCTTCAGGCCGCAGCTCCTCACGTTGCACGTTATTCGGGCTTCTACATCGGCAAAACAGCTCCGCAGACAGTTGACGAAATCAACTCAAACATTTCAACAGTTGCACTCGTTATTCAGGTTTGTGCCGCTGTCGGTATGTTCGGCGCAATGGTATTCCTTCCGAAGCTTTATAAGAAATTTGAGTACAAGCACATTATGATCGTTTCCTGCATCGGCGGTTTCATCGCAAGCTGCTTCACGCTCTTAATCGGATGGACCACGAAGAATCTTCTTCTCTGCATTCCGTTTATGCTTATTTCAGCTATTCCTCTCGGCGTTATCAACAACGTTTCGTTCGCAATGGTTTGTGATTGTCTTGACTTCCTTGAATGGAAAACAGGCTTCAGAAACAACGGTCTCGGTTCAGCTTGTCAGTCCTTTGTTAACAAAATCGGTAATGCGTTTGCGACTGTTATGATCATCCTTATGTATATGCTCGTTAACATTGACGTTCAGAACCTCAATGTCGGCTCAGGTCCCGAAGTTGTTGCTGCAATCAACAGCCTCGCTCCGACACAGAACTTTGCGATGTTCTCACTCGTTACAATCGTTCCCGGTCTCAGCCTTCTCCTTTGTGCTGTTCCCCTCTTCTTCTACGACCTTGTAGGTGCAAAGAAAGAACAGGTATTCAGTGAACTTGCAAAGCTTAGAAAGCAGAGAGGCATTAACATCGAATCATAATTAATTTTCACCGCAGTTTAAACACTGCGGTGATTTTTTACAGAAAACGAAGCAAGGAATTCAAACTCTGATTCCTTGCTTCGTTTGATTTATTTCGTGTTTTTAAAAAATTGCCAACTTTTCTGTATGTTGTTTGAAAATGCAACCATCTCAAAATCCTTGGGATTATGGCGGATGATATAGTCGATATACGAATCAACAATCTCTGCCATAAGAATATAACCCGACGGATTCATATGACCTAACATAAAAAACTGTTCTTTGAAACGTTCATCAAACAAAGGTCCGTATTTGTTAAGGTCGATTACATACGCGTTTTCAAAATGTTCCGCAAGGCTGTACAACACCTTGTTTACATTACCTATATTATCTCCGCTCCAATTGAGTCCGGGATCGTTCGGAAATGTCACGAAAAAGAATTTTGCCTCGGGGCTGATTTCCTTATAACGTGCAACAATCTGTGCGTAATAACCCGCATATGTTTTTCCGTTTTCACGGTAATTCGGCTTCACATCTTCAAGAGAGCCGGGTTCCATTTGTGCATTGCAGATATCGTTCACTCCAAGGGCAATAACATAAGCCTGAGCAGCTTTCTCAGCGTCCCAGAAGCCTTTTTCTTCGGCATAGGATTCGATATACTCTTTGGCTGTCATACCGCCACGTGAAAAGCTGTAAGCCTTAAGACCGTTTTTACGTGCAATATGCTGACCCCAGGAGTATTCAAAAAAATCGTGATAACCCTTTGTACCGTCATCGCTGAGGGTTTCAAACTCTCCCGATGACATACTGTCACCCACAAAAGCGATTGTTCTGAAAATTGATGTATGGCTGTAGCCACTGACAAGAGAGTCAAGCGGTTTTTCGTTTTTATTGTAAAGTTTTTCTTCCCAATTCATAGTATCATCACCTTATTAAAACTCAGGTTTGAAAGAAGGCATCAATTCGAGTTTAAAAAGATTCATAGCGTGCTTTCTGTCTATGATTTCCTTTTTCGCCTTGTCTTCTATTTCGCCTGTTCTGATATATACATCGAGCTCTGCATAAGTAAAGCCGAGGTTTTCTTCGTCAGTTTTTCCGCAAAGTCCGTCGATCGGAGTTTTATCAACAAGAACATCCGGCAGACCAAGAAGACGACCTATCTCTTTCACTTCCATAACAGTAAGGTTTGACATTGGAGAAAAATCGCCTGCCGCATCTCCGTATCTGGTTGAGTAGCCTACCCAATCCTCCGAAAGATTACACGTATTACATACTCTTCCGTTACAGCTCTGAGAAACAGCATAAAGAGTTGACATTCTTATTCGTGGCGGCAGATTCTGCTTCGTCTGTGCAGTCAGCTCAAGTTCAGCAGGTAAACTTCCGATAAGGCTGTCAACAGCATCTTTTATGTTAACAACATAGTGTTTTATGCCAAGATGGTTAACCAGAAGCTGAGCCATATCAATATCGTGCTGAACACCCTGCGGCATCAGAACACCTATAACACGATCCTTGCCGAGAGCTTCAACGCAAAGTGCAGCTGCGATTGAGCTGTCCTTTCCGCCCGAAATACCTATAACGGCATTACAACCTTTTCCGTTTTTCTCAAAAAAATCACGTATCCACTGTACGCACTCGTTTTTTATAACCTCTGCATTAAACATAAGGCATACTCCTTTATATTATCAAAGAATTGAATCAATATTGAACGAAAAAGCCAATTCGCCTTTTATAAGATTTACAACCAACTCAAAGAACGCTTTGATATAATCAAAGCTTGCCGTAAAGAAATTCTTTTCGCCCTTATTATAGTCTTCATCCATACCGTCAAAAACAGTGACTGTTGCATTATCAACATTCAAAAGATACTGCGGATATTTTTCGTTATCTACAGTAAGGTCATATCTCATAATCTCTGCCGCAGGAGCTTCAAGCGGTGCAAAATAATTGTGGTGCAAATCCTTTACAAACCATGTTGTTTCGGGGAAAAGACAGGTTGATGCATCAATTTTCTTATCGGGAGAAATATACTTCATATTTTCGGGAGAAACAGATGAGAGATATTCTTCAGAAAGCACTTCATCATAGTCCGCACAGGTTGCGCCGAATGACTGTCTGTAAACACTTGTGTCTGCATCGCCCTGCGTTGTTGCGCCTTCATAAAGCGGGAACTCAGGGAAATTATATTTTACAAAGATATTGAAATTAATACCCGCTTCTTTCATGTCAAGCATTGTATCAATGATATTTACCTGAATGTTGTAATAATAATCATCTGCTTTAGCAATAAAACCTGCATATTCAGCTCGTACTTCTTCGGTATTAAAGATAAAATCCCTTGCCTGCTCGTAAAGCTCGGGTGTTACCATTGCCCAATAGGAAAGCCATCCGCCGAAAGTGTTACGAAGAAGCAACGGGAACAAATCTGCTTTGAAATTATCAACGAAGGACAGAAATGCATCGCCGACAATGCCGAGAGTGTTCGCCTGCCTCATAAGCTCGACAAGAGCAAGTGCAAACGTTGCACAGGTTTCGTCACCGATAAGGCCTTGACCGTCAATATAGTAATTGAGGAAAGATGCCATAGCCTCATTTTCAAGCTTGAGCTGACCTGAGAACAAAGCACTCATAAAGTCAATACCCATAATCGAAGACGAGAAATATGAAATATCTGAAATATGCTGTTTTGCGTGATCTTTGTAAAGCTCAAGATACGTCGCAATAACGTTAGCACCGTAGCATCTGCCGATAAGCTGAACCTTATCCTTGCCTGTTGCATCCATAACAGTATCAATATGTGCCTTAAGCTCGTGTGCGGTTTCGATGGGAGATTTACGCCAATCATACCAGAATCTGCAATCCCACACACCGTAGCCTGAAGTTTTTCCTTCGAGGTGGCTCGTAACGGTTTTGTTTTTAGCATAGCTTCCGTTTGTAACATCTCCGTTTTTATCAAGAACAAGATCCTTGAAAATCGGCGACCACGAAGCGTTGAATTCCTCTGCATATGCAGTATAATCATTCGTAATCATACCCATCGCAAGGTCTTCAAGGCAGGGTCCGAGCGTTTCCTTGATAATGCCGACCATATCAGCCTTCAAGGGATATACTTCTTCACCCTGTGCGTTATAAATCGGGTTTGTGTGCGCGCCGACGATATAAACCGTCGGATATTCCTCAGGCTCTGTTGCAAAAGAAGGAGCAACACAGCACAAGGTTATAACAAGGCATAAGAAAACAGATAATATTTTTTTCATACGAATACCTCCGATTAAACTTGTCACTATTATAGCAAACAAATACATTATAATCAATACAAACTGCTTTTTTGATTATTTTTTACTCCACTTTTATATCCATATCATAACACAAACCTCACGGTAATTACAACAAAAAAAGCGTTGCAGACCGGGATTTATCCAGACTGCAACGCTTAGATATTATTCTGAATTATTTCACTTCTGCATTCTTGTGCGGTATGTTTTCAGCAACTGCAGCTATAAGCTCTGCCGCAGGAAGCACCTCAACACCGTCATCAAGACAGCTTACGAAATAAGCAAGGTCATCGGGACCGACAGTCCACGGATGGACATTGATTACCGTGTAGCCGTTGATTGAATTAATGTCTGCAGAATAAGAATTGACAATATCTGCCTGTTCTTTAAGCCACTCATTTGTAACCTGAGAAGCATCACCTGACGGATGCCAGAGAGAAAATCTGACAGAAATAAACGGTTTATCGTTTGCGAAGTAAACCTTACCCGCTCCGCCTGCATAGTACGCATCATCTAACTGGAGAATTCCGCCGTCGATATTATCATAGCGTGCAAAGTGTTCCAACCTGTTTGCATAAACCCAATCGTCATAAGCTGTTGCGGGCGGGTCGTTGAGAAGTGTCACGATACGAAGGCCCGAATTCAACATCACAGCGGCAGTAATATCTGCAAATCTGCTCACTTCCTTTGCCGACATAAAGTTTATTCTAGCATAACCTGCACCTGACGGACCCGAAACAAATGTATCTCCACCGTTGTTATCCATAGCTCTCTTAACCGCTGTTGAGGAAAACTCATTCATCTGCGGAGCGAAAGTCCATGTTATCGGTGTGTCGATATTATAGCTCTGCCACGTATGGAATTCACTGAAACCGTTAGAAATCCACTGTGCATTATCACCGTCGCTGTATACAATTGCGGCATAGTGCTTAGCAGGATCAAGCGTCGGAGCAGTTGCCTTTTCAGCCATAGGGGCAGTTTCAATACGGTTACAGGTAAGAATGCTTACATTGAAGCTGTGGTCGGACGGGATTACATAATGACCGAAGCGTGAAGCACACTGAGTATACTTAACTTCAAACTTACACCAACCGAGAATCATAGAAGCCGGCTCAAGATCTTTGAAAAGCTGATCACGGAATGTACGTGCGATGTAATCGTCATCCTCAACGTAACACATAAATATTCTCTGCTGAACACCAAGGTCACGAAGACCGGAAGCCATATGATACAGGTGTATCAATGCATCCTTTCGGAATTCATCCTTATACTCCGAATAGAATTCACGCTGTTCCGTAAAATCAAGCTTATTGTCGGTAAGATCTTCTTTCTTTTCAAGACCGATTGCTTTTACTCTTTCTTCAACAGACTGCGGAACAGCAAGCCAACCGAAAACCGTTGTATAGTTGAATGCCATATTTATCTGTTCTGTTGTATCGGAATTGGTATAAAGAACATAGCCTTTATCCTTGATATGTGAAATGTATCGCGGAATAATGTTTTCGAGCGTCCATTTGTTACCGTTTTCATCCTTGTAGAGAAGCTTGCATCCTGCCGCCTCAAGATCTTTGAGTTCAGTTTCAGCTCCATAGCCACCGAAATTTATAAAAATAGAAGCCTCTTCCCTTCCTACAAGACCCTGAAGTGACTGTACCGCGTCACGTTCCTCCTTGGAAAGACCGCTTACAACGATAATTTCGTCAGCAAGAGGTTTAGGATCAAATGTGCCTGCGAGCTCTTTCAATTCTTCAGTGCTGAGCGGGTCGCGGACAGCACCCGGAAACAGCGCCGTAACACCGTTTGAAATAAACATAAAAATTGATAACATTAAAGCGACTGCAGTTTTTATAAAAGTCATAATATCGCCTCCTTGGCTTAAGTATAACATATTATTTCAAAAATAACAATTATCTGTTAAAATTTATGAATATTGTTGTTTCAGCGCGTAATAAGAAAAGTGCCTGAAAAGAAATTCAGGCACTTCTGTAAATTATTTTATTCCGCTTTTCTTGCAGCAAGATCTTCCTTCATCTGATTGAGTGTTTTCTTGTCGAGGTTATAGATAACAGCAAGACCGATGAACTGAAGGATTGCACTGAACAGGTAAAGTCCAGCAACAAGCCAGCACATATTATGTGAGGTTTCAAATGACTGGCCGATTGTACCAAGCTTTGAATCGTAGCCTAACCAACCCATAATTACAAGAACTACTGACGGGCCAACACCCTGAGAAAGTTTTCTGAAGAACGAGTGAAGTGAATAAACCGTACCTTCTTCACGTGTACCGAACTTCCATTCGTTGTAATCGATAGCGTCGCCCATCATTGCCCATGAAACGCAAGTGTAAATACCCATGCCGAGACCGAAGATTACAAGACCTGCGAGGTAAGCGATAATAGCTTTGTTTGTATCCTTTATCAACGGGAAGATAAGCATAATCACACCGCCGATAACAGAAACGATTGTACCAACAACGGAGGATTCTTTTTTACCGTATTTATTTGCAATCTTTGAAATGAAGGGCATAAACAGGAACATCGGAAGGAAACCGATCATCTGAACAACGCCAGACATTGATGCCATATTAAAATATGTTGCGAACATGATTGTATTTGCTGTTGATGCGGCATTCATACCGAGGAACATACCCATAGCCGCAAGAGTTGCACCAACTGCGGGACGGTTTTTCATAAACTTTCCGAACGCTGAGAAAAGATTAAACTTTTCACCTGCTTCGTTTGTTTTAACTGTCTGCTCATCAACACGGATTGTGATTGCTTTAATCATAAACATAAAAGCTACAAAGCCGATAATTCCCATGATGAGTGCTGCCCAGAAAACTCTGTCGCCAAGAAGGATTTCAACCTGCTTACCTGTTGCGGGGCTGAGAATCGGGTCGCCGATCTGATAGGGTGCTCCTGTTTCAGGATTAACAAGGAACTGCTCTTTATTAAAGCCCTCGGGAATTTCGATGCTGTTAAGGAAATCTGTTGTTCCGTCGTAATTAACCTTTTTCCAGATAAGTGTCGGAAGAATAACCATCGGGAAAACATTACCGAAAGCTGAACCGACTGAACGCCATGTTGAAAGCTGAGCACGCTCACCGACATCCTCAGTAACCAACGAAAGCATCGAGCCGTAAGGTACGTTTGCAATTGTGTAGAATGCATCCCAGATGATGTAACCGAGAACGAACAAAACAGCCTTAATTACAACAGGTGCATTCGGGAACGGAAGGAACACTGCCGCACCGCCGACAAGCAAGCCGCAAGCACCGATGAAAATATAGGTTTTAAATTTACCCATTTTGTACTTTCTCTTATCGTTGTCGATAAGCGTACCGATCAACGGATCGTTAACTGCATCCCAGATCTGAACGATGAGAAGAAGGATTGAAAGAAGTCCCGTTTCCATCATCATATAAACGAGCCAGAAAGTCTGGACAGTGCCTTTAAGTGCGAAACTCATATTACATCCGAGATCACCGGCTGCATATGCGACCTTGTCAAGCATACCAAACTTACGAATGCCGTTTGCTTCTGTTTTCTTTGATTTGCTCATAGAAATACCCCTATTCTTTTTAAATTTAAGAACCTTCGCAAACTGTATTTTACTTACGTTGATTGTATCATATTATCCGCTGTTTTGCAATATCTGCAAATTGCTAAATATTACTTTTTTCGTCATTATTCTCAATTTGAATACAGCAAAGGAATTAACATTAAACCCGTCTTATCGGGTTTTATAACCCAAACTTGAATTTTGTGCTGTTGTATGATACAATTTCACCATAAAAATCAGGAGGGATTACACAATGGCTGATTTTAAAAACACAGCAATAGGAGCATTTTTGAGAAAGAATAAAATCTGCCCGATCTGCACGGCGAAAAAGCTTGCGGCATCAACGCAGATACACCTCAACGGTGCAGATAAATTTTCAAACGGTACGGCACTCACTCCCCCTATGGGTTGGGCAAGCTGGAACCTTTTCCGTAACAGAATCAATGAAAATCTTATTGAAGACATCGCAAAGGCTATGCGCGATTCCGGACTTGCAGACTGCGGATATCAGTATGTCAACGTTGATGATTGCTGGATGTCCTCAACGAGAGATGCAAACGGACGTCTGCAGGGCGACCTTGCAACCTTCCCTTCGGGAATCAAGGCACTCGTTGAAAAAGTAAACGCTCTCGGTCTGAAGCTCGGCATTTACACTTCAAACGGCACGCTCACTTGTGAGGATTTGCCGTCAAGCCTTTACCACGAGCGCACGGATGCGGAAACTTTTGCGGAATGGGGCATTGAATATTTCAAATACGATTTCTGCCACAACATTCCGATTCCGACCAACGCACCCGAGATTTCAACGGTTACGCTCACAAAACCCGGTGTATCTGAGGGAATTACCCTTTACGCTGAGGATGCGGAGCTTCGCGGAAATGCAATGCTCCTCACCGACTCTAAAATGGCAGATACGGGCAGATATGTAACAGGACTTGAAGCAGGCGGCGGTTCGATGTATTTCAGCAACGTTGATATCCCTGAAGACGGTACATATACGCTCACTCTCGGTCTGCATAAGTCAGGACTTAAGGATAAATATCTTGAAATCGTTGTCAATGATACAGATGTTTACACATTGATTGAACCCGGCACAAAAGGCTTTACACACGACGGCAGAAACCAGATTACGGTAACACTTAAAAAAGGCAGAAATTCATTCAAGTTCCACAATCCCGTTGCTTCAAAAATGGACTCTGCGGCAAAGCAGTACCGCAATATGGGCAAGGAGCTTCAGCGCGCAACAAAGCTCGTCGCAGAAAAAGAAGGCAGAGAAGAAAAGCCAATCTGCTTCTCTATATGCGAATGGGGTTGGAACAAACCATGGATATGGGGACACACGGCAGGCAACCTCTGGCGCACAACTCCTGATATCAAACCTAACTGGCTTTCAATTATCGGTATTTATGAAGTCACGGTCCGCCTTTACAAGCACGCAGGTCCCGGAAACTGGAATGACCCGGATATGCTCGAAGTCGGCAACGGCGACCTCACGGACGACGAAAACAGAGCGCATTTTTCACTCTGGTGTATGCTTGCGGCACCGCTTATCCTCGGTAATGATTTAAGAAAGTTTATCCGTCCCGACGGAAGCGTTGATAAGGACAACAAGGTGTTTAAAATCATCTCCAACAAAGCTGCAATTGCAATCAACCAGGACAAACTCGGCGTACAGTGCCGCAGAATCAAGTCCAACGGTCTTTGTGATGTTCTCGTCAAGCCGCTTGAAAACAGCGAGATTGCTGTCTGCTTCCTTAACAAAGGACCGATTGAAATGGAAATTTCATGCAACATGCAGGACATCGTAAACGAAAGCTTTGCAATCCTCCCCTATTCGGACAAGTATGAGGTTTACGACATCTGGGAAGATAAAGAAACTGAAATCAAAAACAATCTTTCCGCTAAAGTTGCACCGCACAGCGTTAAGCTTTACAGAATCAAGGCGGACGATTGATATGATAAGAATTATGTTTGTTTGTCACGGCAACATCTGCCGTTCACCCATGGCGGAGTTTATTATGAAAAAGCTTGTCAAAGACAGCGGTGTTGAAGATGAGTTTTTCATTCAATCCTCGGCAACGAGTACGGAAGAAATATGGAACGGAATCGGCAATCCCGTCTACCCTCCTGCAAAGGCTGAGCTGAAGAAACACGGCATTTCCTGCGAGGGCAAGCGTGCCGTTCAGCTTACTTTCTACGATTATGACAAGTTTGACCTTTTTATCGGAATGGACAGCGCAAACATCCGCAATATGACACGGATTTTAAACGGCGACCCTGAAAATAAAATCCGCAAGCTTATGAATTACACCGACCGCGGCGGAGACGTTGCCGACCCGTGGTATACGCGGAGCTTTGATGTAACATATCGCGATGTCCTCGAGGGCTGCACAGCACTGCTTGAAGAGTTGAAGGGAAAAGCCTTCGGTTAATGCTTGAAAAGTAATAAAAATTTTCAATCTTTTCAAGACAAGTTTTGAGAAATTTGACTTGCATCCTGACTTGTATTTTTGAAAAAACATCAAAATTGTGTTAGAAAAGTGTTAGAAAGCACAATTGAATATCAAATGGAAAAAACCTTGAAACAACGTTGTTTCAAGGTTTTTTGTTGGTTGCGGAGGCCGGATTTGAACCAACGACCTTCGGGTTATGAGCCCGACGAGCTACCGAACTGCTCCACTCCGCGATATTTACTTGTACTCTCTCTTGAGTGCTTGACTATTATATACTGTCATTTACGGTTTGTCAAGCATTTTTTGAAATATTTTTTCTTTATGTTTTATTTTATTCTTTAATTATTATTTTATTCCTTAATATGGTGACAAAAAAGATTTTTTATGATAAAATATTTGAGTCAATATATTTTCACATAAAGGGAGATATAAATATGAAAAACATTTTTGACCCTGCATTCAGAAAAATCAAGCCGACCGAGGGCAAGGATTACACTATCCCTCAGCTTGATCTCAGCATTAAGCCTGACGGTCTTGATTCAAAATATGATTATCTTTACGACCTTGTTACGGTCGATAACTCAAAGCCGTATCAGGCACATCCCGACGCTGTTCTTCTTAAAAACGGTAACATTCTCTGTATGTACCCTGCAGGCCACGGCAAGGGCGCAGTTATGACAAAAATCAGCACTGACGGTGGTCGTTCATGGACCGAAACGCTTAAAAACAGCCCGAAGAGTTGGGAAACTTCACGCGAAACTCCGACAGTTTACCGCCTTCAGTTCACTGACGGCAAGACAGCTGACAAAATCATTATGATTTCAGGTAACCCGAAATGGCCGAACGAGCCGACCTGTGGTGGTTTTAACTATTCAATCTCTGAGGATGAGGGAGAAACATGGAGCGAATTCGACCTTGTGTTTGATAAGAAGAGTGATTTCCCGATTATCCCCATCGTTGCGCTTGCCAGCCTTACTCAGCTTAAGGAAAACGGCAAGTTCGTTGACAAGTGGATGGGATTTTTCCATAATCCTAATTTCAACAATTTCAAGACAATTCTTACTTTTGACGAAAACGGTAAGCCGCACTGGAGCACACCCGTGAAGTATTTCACTGCACACCGTGACTACGAAGCAAGCTCAAATATGTGCGAGGTTGAGGTTATCCGTTCAGAGGGTGGTAAGGGTGATGAGCTTTGCCTCATCTCTCGAAGCAATTCAAAGAAAATCAATTCTCTCCTCTCCTTCTCAACTGACGAAGGCGAAACATGGAGCAGACCCGTTGAAGCTCCCGCAGCACTCAACGGCGAACGTCACAAGGCTGACTACACACACGACGGCAGACTTTTCATCACATTCCGTTCAATCGAAAGAGGTCCGCGCGCAATCAAAACTCCGACTCAGAAATGGAGCAGTGAGGGTTGGGTTGCCTGGGTAGGCACATATGACGACCTTAAAAACGGACGCGAGGGTCAGTACAGAATTAAGCTTGCTCACACATACCTCAAGGGACAGACCGAATCTCAGTATTCAGCAAACGCTGACACAGGATATTGCGGAAACGTCGTTCTTGACGACGGTACGGTTGTTACATCTACTTACGGTATTTTCGATAACACAGACATCGTTGAAGCTAAAAAAGGTCCTGAGGGCAGAACTTACATCGCATCAAAGCGAATCCACCTTGAAGACACGGACGAACTTATTAAAAAGCTCAAATAAAAAATCAGCGGTAGAGGCTCTCGCTTCTACCGCAATTTTATTATTAACCAAAACTATTTTAACTATCAATCAAATAATTACAATGCTTATTTCTGATAAATCTTCACGTAGTCAACGATGTACTCTGTCTTGTAAGATTCTTTATCAAGACCTTCAAATTCTTCCGCATTCGGAATTTCAAGAGAAATGATAACTTCTTCAGGCACTTCCGAAACACCGTTACCGAAAGATGTGCGGCGTGTTTCAACACCGTTTATGTAGAAAATATACTCTTCATCATTCCATTCAAGACCGTAGGTATTATATTCATCGTAGATATTGTTGCCATAGAAAGCGCCCAGATTATTTGACTGATAGCCTTCCTGAGCACCGTCAACACCTGCGCAGTGAACGGTCTGACTTACTGAATCTTTACCGATAAGGCTGTCATAAGACATTGACTCAAAGATATCGATTTCACAGCCGCCTACGCCGCCCTTGGAGTACTCTGCCTCGTAAGGATGTTCTGCCTGAATCCAGAATGCTGACCAGAAGCCTGAGCCTGCATTTACCTTGCAACGAATTTCAAAATATCCCTTGCAGTAACGTTCTTTAAGAGAAACCATTCCTGCATACCAGCCGTCACCGTAAGTACCGTCTTCAACGTATTCGCCCGTGATAACGAGGTTACCGTCTTCAACTTTAATCTGACTGTCTGAGTTGAATCCACCTCTGCGTGCACCGTTACTTCTTATCTTCCAGACGTCTGTGTTGAGCGCATCGCCGTCAAATTCATCTTCAAAAACGATGCTGTAGCCTGTAAGGTCAAGAGCCTCACCTCTCGGCGTTGTCGGCAAATCAAGAATAGTAAGACCGAAAAGCTCAAAAAAAGCAACAATTCCGGCAATTATTCTTTTGATATCGAACGAAGTGAATATCTCCTTAAGATAAAAGCCCTGCTGTTCAACGCCCCACAACTGTCTCGGTGCAAGTTTTAAAACTTCAACTAAAAACTTTTCAAACATAAACTCACCTCAGTTAAAAATTAAAGAAATTATTTCTTTTTTGAATTATATCACACGGTATAATACGGTGTCAACAAAAGTTCAGGCTGACAGATTTCTCCGCCAGCCTTCAAGTAAATATAATTATCTGTTAAGGATAAGCTTTGTGAGCTCAACGGGTTCAACGATTGTGTCGCCCTTGTAAACTCTCATGTTACCTGATGCGATTTCGTCGATGAGGATAACCTCGCCATTGTTGTAACCGAACTCAAACTTGATATCCCAAAGATCAAGACCGATTGTCTTGAGGTCGTCAGCAACAATCTTTGTGATTTTGAGTGTCTGCTCCTTCATGCTCTCAAAGAGATCGGGAGTCATAACGCCGAGAGCCGCAAGACCTTCGCCTGTTACGAGGGGATCGCCCTTTTCGTCGTTTTTGAATGTGCACTCAACATATCCGCCTTCAAGAACTGTACCGTCAGCGATATACTCACCGTAACGGCGGATGAAGCTGCCTGTTGCAACAAGACGGCAGATAACTTCAAGACCGTGGCCGAATACTGTTGCAGGAAGAACTTCCATTGTAGCGTTGTCAAGGTCAGCAGAAACATAGTGTGTCTTGATACCTGCAGCCTTGAGCATTTCGAAATAGTAAACTGATGTTTCAAGATTTGCCTTTCCGATACCCTCGATTGTTAAACCGACAGAATTCTCACCGGGATCAAAAACACCGTCTTTACCTGTGCAATCGTCCTTGAACTTGAGCATTACGTTGCCGTTTTCAAGCTTATAAACGTCCTTTGTTTTACCTTTGTACATCATTTCCATGGTTTCAATCTCCTTACTGTCTTTTAGAGTTTAAGAAAAGCCGAACTTTCCACATTTCTTACACAGAAAAGAATATCACTTTTGATTTTTCTTGTCAATAAAAATTGAAAATGTGAATGTAAAAATAATGCCTTTTTACAAAAAAATTTTTATGCAAAATGAAAAATATGGTTTTAATCATTCTTGCGGGTACACTCAGCTATATGACTCTTGTACAATTTATCTTTTGACAAATGAGTTATTCTGTGATATAATTATAAAAGAAAAGAGGTGTTAAATATGGCAATTATTGCAATTCTCAGCGACATTCCCCTTTACATAGCACAGTTCATTTCAGAGCTTACAGGTGCGGATATGTCAGGTTTTGTTGACAGTTTCAACAGTATCTTCGCAGGTATCATTGAAGCAATTGAAGGTTTGCTTGCATAACTAAAAAACCTATGTTTTAAAAGATGTCTCGCTTAACGCCGAGCTCCCGTAAGGCAGTTTTTCTTTAAAATGTGAACTTGCGGCACAATAATGCGTTAAAAACCATCGATACGCGTCAGCGTTAT
>JAZSID010000008.1:0-13796 GCA_045533625.1 Acutalibacteraceae bacterium
CGAAAGTGTGATTGAAGCCTTTGTGGTGAAGATTGTAGTAAGGCAAGACGGCTTTGATTGGTATCTTCGCTTTGACGGCGACCCTAATGACCCTCTGCACATGAAAACCGAGGGTAAAAGGAGAAAAAACAGTTCTGTTTCTGTGGTTGGCGGTAAACTGCCAACCAAGCAGAATTGCGACACAGGCAGCTATTGCCTCAAAATTAAAGTTTAATCGGTCAGATTTCGGATTTTCAGTCGGTCTGATTTTTCTTTTTCGGTCTGTAATAAAAAATCAGGGAACAAACTGACTGTAAATGAGTGCAATTTGTTCCCTGAAATATAATGGATTATTCTTGTGCTGACATATCTATAATTGGCTTTAGTTCAAAAATATCACCGACATTTTTAAAACAATGCAACACTATCATTTGATGCCCGTTTGCCTTTTTTAAGATAGTTCAGAACTGTGACACCGTTTTCGATTTTTGCATTAACTGCTTCAAAGGTTGAAAGGGCGCTGTCTGTAAATAACGGTTTATCGTTTTTATCAGCAACAACAGGGGCAATGACAAGACTCAGTTCATCAATGATATCTGCTCTCTGAAAATATCCGTTTACAATACTTCCGCCCTCTAAAAGCAGAGTATCACATCCGATAATATTTTTAAGCTTGAAGAGTGCAAGCTCAACATCGATTTCGGTTTTGCCTGCGAATATGTACGGGATTTCCATACTTTCAAGATAACCTAAATATCGTTCATCTGCCCGTTCGGTCAGCACTTCAATAATCTGTGCTCCGTCATAACCCGGGTCGCCGTCAGGGTCGATAATTTTATTCGATTTCCAACCAAGCTTTCCTTTCGGGTCAAAAGCAACGGCGTAAAAGCCAGCCATATCGTCAAGAATAAAATCCATCTTTAAATCCATATCGTGACGCACGGGCTCGTATTCTGAAAGATCGGGATAATACCCGCCGGTAAAGCTGCCTTCCATTGTGACACGACCGCAGATAAATCCGTTTGATTTCAGATTCCGATTAATGTCGTAATAGATTTTACAGGCGTCTTCACATTCAGGTTTTGATAAAAATTCACCCGTAACCTTTCCGTCAACAGAAGTAACCATATGACAAATAATATATGGTCTGTTCATTTTCTCACCTTATAAATGCACCTCATCATGGTGCCATTTGTTGTGTGTGGTTTTTGTTAATTTTGAGTTTATTAACCGTAACTTTGGCAATCTTCCGCCAACCTGAAACAGCTGACGGTAGACTTTTATCACTTAAGGTTCAAGATAACCAATCGCATCAAGGATGGTGTTGATTTTGAGCTTGTTGGCAGAATCACAGTATGCATACAGTGCCGTGTTTTCAACATATATCGCTACATTATATTTACCTAAAGAATCTAAAGAATAAATATTGTAATTTGCTATTTTATGGCTAATTTCAATCTTATTAATAGCATTATAATTTAAAATAATTCTTGTATGAGCTTGACCGTAGATATCCACAGCACTATTTTTATTGTTGAATTCAAAAAATTCAAAATGCATATCGTCTTTTTCAAATGCGATACACTTAATTAATTTGTTGTTAAAATTAGGATCTTTGGCGCAGTAATATTCAGTTACATCTTCAGGTTCATATCCTTGTTCTGTCAAGATGTTCCACATATTATTTGAGGTTATTGGTTCTTTGGGGATAGACGAACCAATTATCATCCAAACGATAAATCCTAAAATCAGAAGTACAACAAATATGGATATTGCCCCTTTTAATGTCCATTTGCCGTTGTAGGTGGGCACTTCTGTTCTATGGATTCTTGATAAACCACTCATTTTATCGCTCCTAACTATAAACAAATTATGGCACTATCCAAAACGGTAACATAATTACACCGATACCGGTAAATATTAAAACGATTTGCATCATTTAAGGTTCAAGATAATCAATCGCATCAAGAATTTTGTTGATTTCGTTTTTGTTTTCCGAATTGCAATATGCATACACAGCGGTATTACCGACATAAATCGCAACATTGTATTTACCTTGTAGATCTAATGTATATATTGCATAGTTTGCAATCTTAGAGCCACCTTTTCTACGATTGTTCGTGTCGTTATTTGACACAATATCTTCATACGCCTGACTATAAATACTTACAGCACCGGCTTCGTTATTAAAATTAAAAAATTCAAAGTGAATATCTTCACTTTCAAAAGCGATACAGTTAATCAAAGTATTCTTGAATTCAGGATCACTTTCGTAATAATAGGTAGCGATATCTTCAGGAACATAACCTTGATTAGTGATTTTCTCTTTGATTTGTTCTACGGTTGCCGGCGTTTTGGGATTAATAGAAAAATTTAAAAATACGAGAACGATTATCACTAAAACAGCAAGAAAAATGCCTAATTTTACAAATCCTTTTGTGTCATAGTTTGCATATTCAGATGGCTTCATCATTTTTCTATGACTTCTTGGTGGGCTCACCATAATATATCGCCTCGCTTATTTTTAAAGATGCTATTCTACTGTTTTCAATATAAGGAGAAATATCCTGCACTCGTTACTTTTTTATCGGATACTTTTTAATGACTGAAAATAAACTCCACATCCAGGTTATTATATCATAAACAAAATTAGTATGCAAATAAGTGTACTGAATTCATTCATTTCAACGATCGATCCCATTGAAAAAAAACAAGGGGATTTTTATATTGTAGGAAAGAATTATATGTGATATAATAAAGCGAAACATAAAATTCAATTTTTTTATGACAGGAGGAACAAAAATGCAAGTCATTGCTAAATTCTTGTTTACCATCATTACCACAATTTCTGTTTTCACTTCAAACCTGCTTTTTCCTGCAACAATTTATCCTGAAAGTGAAAATTTCGATTTCACTTTTCTTGAATATCCCGAAGAAGCAATTATCACCCTTGAAGAAGCCGGACTTACTGAAGAGGAGCTTGTCGGCAGAGCATCAGCTACCCTTCCCGAATATGTTCAGTCCGGCGGATATGATGATATAAACGGTATCACAATCTCGCCTTATTACACTGCAGAAATCAGCGGTACCGAAATTCCTGTTTATGCATCGGTTGTTTTCATTCGTGTTGATGACACAGGCACATTGCACTCTTTTTCTGAGATTTATGTTGAGCCTGATACAGAGTTTTCTTTCAACATTGAGATAACGGGTGCTGATGTTGAACTTAAAAATGCTATCGTGCTCCCCGAATCTCACGGTGTTGAGGCTCGTTGCAAAGACAATACCGTAACAGCATCAATTAATAAAACAGGAGTTTATACATTCCTTTTTAATAATGCAAATCAATATTACGGCTACACTCTTATGGTCCGCGAAAAGGTTGATGAGGATGCGGAAATTGCCGCATACATAGAAGAATACGGCGAGGATAACGTCTGGGTTATTGATAAAGGCGTGTATCAATATGACTATGTCAACCTTGTAGGCTACAATAATCTTGTGATTTATCTGCGTGAAGGCGCTTATGTTATGGCAAATCATCTCTTTGACATAGACTGCGCGGAGGATGAAAACAAATATCTTGAACCAAGCGCACCCTTTGACAATGCTTTCGGTCTTACGAGATATCCTTTCCTGAATTTTTACAAGTGCAACAATATCACCCTGACGGGCAGAGGTGTTATCGATATGACCCGTCTTGACAGAAGAGAGCGTCGCGGTGTTGTTTTCACAAGCTGCAACAATGTCAATGTCAGCGATATTAAAATCATAAACTCTCCCGAATGGTCATTTATCTCCTACTGCTGCACCGATGTCGATATTGAGCAGGTAGACATTATCGGTAACCGCGGTAACTGTGACGGCTTTGCAATATGCAACAGCCACAACGTAACGGTAAATAACTGCTTTGCGCGAGTTGCAGACGACACCTTTGAAGTAAAAGCCCTCGGCGGCACAATGGACAGCAAAAACATCACTTTCTCAAACTGCATCGCATGGGGCGGTTACGCAAGATGCTTCGGCATTACCGGTGAGGTAAACAAAAAGATTTCCGATGTTACCTTCCGCGACTGCGCTGTTGTTTACCGTGACGGAATCTGGGATAACGACAGAATCGGTTCTCTTGTAGTTGTTGCTGAACAGACTGAAGGAAGTATTGACGGTATCCTCTTTGAAAACATTGAAATTTTCCGCGATGAGGGCAGACCTATTCTTGTAAAGATCTATGATGAAGAAGCAGAGAATTTTGAAATTAAAAATGTTGTTTTCAGAAATATTTCTTACACATCGTATATGAAGCCTAAAATCGCAGGTACCGACAGCAAAACAAACACAGTACAGGTACAGCTCGACAACATTACAATTTGCGGTGTACGCCACCGATTCCCAAAAACGATGTTTAAAATCGGTAGATATTGCGAAGTAGACCAAAGCTTTAAATAAAAAATTGAGAGGCTGTAAAAACTTTCGTTTTTACAGCCCCTTTTTATATTCTGTAATCCTTTATTTAATCTCAACTCTGAAAAGTCTTGCTCCGTGAGGGTTAACCTTTGCAGAAAAACCGCCGTCGGTTACGGTGTATTCTTCATGCTTCCACATATCGTGAACGCTGTATTTAACACCGCCGATTGAGATATCGGTAATATCAAAGCTGATTTCTCTTTTTTTATCATCCGTGTTGAAGAGCGCAACATATTTGCAATTTTCACCGTTTGACGTCCAGATAATTTCGCCTTTACCGTCAGTTTCTTCACGCTTGAACTGTCTTGCACCGCTTGAGTTTTTGAGCATATCAATAAGCTCTCTGTTCTGCAGAAGTGAAAGTGTGAATTCATCGTTTTCGCGCATTTCTCCACCCATCATAAGCGGTGAACGGAAAATTCCCCAGAGTGTCATCATCGTTATCTGCTCATCGTGAGTGAAGCGTGTGTAACGGTTTCTGTATTCGGGAAGCTCTTCCGTAATCTGAATTCTGCCGAGTGGGAGCATATCGCAGTCAGGCCATGCACCCGGTTGAACATATTCCTGCCAGGCGTAACAACGTTCAAACATAGCGTGGAGCTTACTCCATTCGTCCCAGAAATCACCTGTCATTCGCCACATATTTGCGTGAGCCGCAAGATGCTCGTGCTCCCATACGGGTGCAGGACCCGGAGAAAGGCTGAGCACCATATCTCTTCCGCATTTATCAATGGCTTTTCTCATCATCTCAATTTCTTTTCTTGCAGAATACGGGTTGTGCGGGAATATCTCTGTATTTGCAATATCATCACACTTGATGTAATCCACACCCCAAGAAGCGTAAAGTTCGAAGATTGAGTCGTAATACTCCTGTGCGCCTTTTTGGTCAGTATTCAGACCGTACATATCAGGATTCCATGCACAAATAGATGACGGGTGTGCAATATCTCTTGCTGTAACACCTTCACACTTGATTTTTGTGTTCTGATGTGCCGCCTGACGAGGAATACCCCTCATTATATGAATGCCGAACTTAAGACCGAGCGAATGTATGTAATCTGCGATCGGCTTGAAACCTTTTCCGCCTGCAGAAGAGGGAAAACGCTCAACCGACGGAATAAGACGGGAGTATTCATCCATACAAAGCGGAGCAAAGTAATGGTAGTAAAAGCTGTTCGCCGTAGGTTCTGACCACTGAATGTCACAAACAACATATTCCCAACCGTAGCCCTTGAGGTGTTCTGCCATATAGTCAGCGTTTGCAAGAAGCTGTTCTTCGTTTACAGCCGCACCGTAGCAGTCCCAGCTGTTCCATCCCATAGGAGGAGTAAGTGCTAATCTTTTATGCATATAATCTACCTCTTTATAAGTTCATATTTATTTACGGTTATTGTACCACTTGCTAAAAGTAAAAACAAGGTTATTTATCACGGTTCTTTCATAACTTTAAAAAACTTTAATCTCTGTAAACTTAGAAGACGCAAAATCGTAAACAGTGAGGATTTTTTCGTTTATATTGCAAATATGACCGAACAGGTTAAAACTGTTGAAACCGGTTTTGATGTGAACTATAATAAGCGCGAAAGGAGGTAATAGTTTGAAATGCGAAATAATAATCGACACTGAACACGAAGAAAAAATTGTTATCTACGCGAAAAAAGAAAGCCGTTTCACAGAAGAAATCAAGCGAATCGCTGAGCAATACTCAACCGAATTTTTAGGATACAAAGGAAGTGAAATCACACGACTTAATCCGTTTGATATTTATTATATAAGTGTTATTTCAGGCAAGGTTTACGCGGTTTGCAAAAACGATAAATTCATTTTGAAAGAACGGCTTTACACTCTTGAAGAAAAGCTTCCCAAAAGCTTTGTCAAAATCAATCAATCCTGCCTTGCAAATATCAACAAGGCTGAACGGTTCGACACATCTATTTCAGGTACTCTCAAAATAAAATTCAAAAACGGTGACACAGAATATGTTTCGCGCAGACAACTAAAAACAATTAAAGAAAGGATAGGTATTTAATATGAACAGATATCTTAAATCATTTTTACATCGAGGTCTGATTTTTGCAGGATTCGGTCCGATTATACTCGGCATAATTTATGCTGTTCTTCAGAAAACAGTAACTGACTTTTCTCTTAACGGAGTACAGATTCTTATAGCAATAGTTTCCGTATATTTTCTTGCTTTCATTCAGGCAGGCGCTTCCGTTTTTAATCAGATTGAAAGCTTCAGCACACCTAAATCTCTCTTCTGTCATCTTTCCGTTTTGTATCTTGCATACACTACCTGTTACCTTGTAAACAATTGGATTCCTTTTGACCCGAAATTTTTGATTATTTTTACGGCAATTTTCCTGATTGTCTATTTCGCTGTTTGGATTACGGTTTTCATTTCAATAAAAATCACAAGCAAAAAGCTGAACGCAAAGCTGAAAGGCTGAAAGAAACACCGCTGAAAATTCAGCGGTGTTTTTTGTATTAAGCCATTAATTAAAGCTTTTGACCCAATTCAGTAATGAGCCGTGATGCGTATTTTCACGAACGGTACCCAACATATAATCGGTCACGGGGCCGTTGCGCCTCATTTTTTCAAGAATTGCCTCCTGAAGCTCTTCAACGGACATCTCCTCATACGGTTTGTTAAGGTCAATTGCTTTTTTAGGTATCGTTTCTTCCTGTTTTTCTTCCTCTTCGGGTTGGTTTTCTTCGGCAGTCTTTACAGGTTCTAAAATCGGTTCTGCCTCGAAAACTTTTGTTGGTGTAACACTTTCGTCCCCTAACTCTGTCGGAATCCAGATTTCGCCGTAACTCGCAGGCACTCTTACCTGAAGCTGTCCGTCTTTTGCGCACACCCTCTCCCCTGTCAACGCTCCGATATATTCTGTAGTATTACCGCAAGGAAGAGACATCTCAACAGCATTGTCACTGTTATTTACCGTTACGATTACAGACTTTCCGCCAAAAGTTCTTTCATAAGCAAAATGAGTTGTCTGAAGCTGCAGCTCCTTATAATCACCGTAACAAAGAGCAGGCGCATTACAGCGGATTTTACCGAGCAAAGCGATAAGCTTTGTACAAGGATTTTTATCAATTGCATCTTTATAATCGTCAAAATTCAGCGCAGGACGCAAAGAATCATCCGAGCCGCGTTCTTTTTTGCCCTCTATGCCGAATTCCGAGCCGTAATAAATTGAAGGAATACCGGGCAAAGTATAAAGCATTATGTGAACAGGCACAAAATGAGCCTTGTTTTTTAGTTTTGTATAAATACGTTCCACATCATGGTTATCAACGAAAGTATAAAGCTTAAGTCTGTCTCCTGTCATATCGCTGACATACTTAATTGTATGAGCTACCTCAAAATAGTTATGGTCATTATGTGCCGAGTAAAGCGCTTTATGAAGCATATAGTTAGTTACAGAATGAAGTGTTCCGTCATTTGCCCAGCGTGAATAATTGCCGTGAATAACTTCACCCATAAGCCAGAAATCGGGTTTAACTTCGTTCGCCACCTTACGAAGCGCTTTCATATATTCAAAATCCATAACATCTGCCGCGTCAAGACGGATTCCGTCAACGTCGAACTTTTTCACCCAGAACCTGATAACATCGCAGATATAATCCTTTACAGCAGGATTGTGCTGATTCAGCTTTGCAAGAAGGTCGTAACCTCCCCAGTTTTCATAGGAAAAACCGTCATTAAAAGAGTTGTTGCCCCCCAAATTAACATTGCAGTACCAATCTTTATACTGTGAATTTTCTCTGTTTTGCCTGATATCCTGAAACGCAAAAAAATCACGTCCGGTGTGATTGAAAACACCGTCAAAAATCACCCTGACCCCTTGCTTGTGGCATTCAGACACAAAACTCTTAAGATCATCATTTGTTCCGAGTCTGCTGTCTAATTTTCTGTAATCCGTTGTCTCGTAACCGTGTCCGACGGATTCAAAAAGCGGTCCGATGTAAATCGCATTACAGCCGATTTCTTTGATGTGAGATATCCAGGGCAAAAGAGTATTAAGTCTTTGAACAGGCTCACTGTAAGAATTAAGCTTCGGCGCTCCCGTCATACCTAACGGATAAATATGATAAAATACGGCTTCGTCATACCATGCCATATTCCCGACCTCCTGATTTTGTTAGGTTTTGATTATATCATACGCTCGGGGTAATTTTCAATAATACATAATTGTAAAATAAAGGAACCTTTGTTGCAAAATCGAAATAATTGCATTATAATCATCTTGTTGAAGGTGGTGTTTTTATGCAGAAAAAGCCGAACATTTTATTCATTGTAACCGATGACCAGCGTTGGGATACGATCAGTGCACTCGGAAACAAGGAAATAATCACGCCTAATCTTGATAAACTCGTACAAAGAGGCACATCCTTCGTCCGCGCACATATTGCCGGCGGAACCTGCGGCGCAGTGTGTATGCCGAGCCGTGCGATGATTCTTTCAGGCCGCAATCCGTTTCACCTTGAGGAATTGGGTGGAAACATTCCACCTGAGCATAAAACACTCGCAGAAACCTTTAAAAACAACGGATATGAAACTATCGGTCTGGGTAAATGGCATAACGGTTGCCCTGCCTATGCCCGAAGCTTCACTCAGGGAGCAAAAATCTTTTTCGGCGGTATGTGGGACCACTGGAACGTACCCACCTGCCGATATGACCCTACAGGCAAATACGATAACATAATTAATTTCGTTGTGGATTTTTATAACGACAACCATCCGCAGTCTCAGCACTGTGACGAATTTGACCCGGGCAAACATTCAAGCACTTTGCTGACGGATGCAGCTATCGATTTACTTCAGAAAAACGTCAACAAAGATAAACCTTTCTTTATGTACCTTGCATATCTCGCTCCGCATGACCCGAGGACAATGCCCGACGAATTCAGACAGATGTACGACATTGAAAATATAACTCTGCCGCCGAACTTTCAGGAGATTATCGATACGAATTATCCGCTTATGGTGCATCGTGACGAGCATCTTGCCACATATCCGAGAGAGAAAAATGAAATAAAACGTCATATCGCAGAATATTTTGCGATGATAACTCATCTTGACTATGAAATCGGAAGATTGCTTGACGCCCTGCACCAATCAGGCGAAGAAGAGAATACTATTATTGTATTTACGGGAGATAACGGTCTTGCCGTCGGACAGCACGGTTGGCTCGGCAAGGAGGATATTTACGAGCACGGAGTGCGCATTCCGCTTATTCTCGCAGGTCCGGGAATTGCGCAGAACGCTAAGAATGACGCTTACGTTTATCTTTACGATATCTTCCCTACTCTATGCGAAAAGGTCGGCGTAGATATGCCCGATTCCGTAGACGGCAAAAGCTTTGCACATCTTCTTGACGGTCAGCACGGTGACAGTTTCCGCGATGAGTTGTATCTTATTTTTGACCAATTCGTCCGCGGTATTAAAGACAACGAATTTAAACTAATTGAATACCGTAACGGCGACAGTGAAGAGGACAAATGGACTTTTCTTTATAACATAAAAAATGACCCTTGGGAAACAGAAAATCTTGCAGACCGCGAGGAATACAAAAACAAAGTGTACGAAATGAGAGAAAAAATGCTTCGTCACCGTGACGAATGGGAAGAGCAATCTCATCCGTGGGGAACAGACTTCTGGCCAAGGTTCTGAAATATTGCAATTCATTTGTAATTAGTATATAATAAAAATGCGTAATTACAGTAAAAGGAGTGTATTCTATGTTTTTTGAAAGAGTAGTCGCATTTTTCACGGCGCTTATATCTTTATTCGCAGGATTTTTCGGTGTGAGCGAAAAATACATTGATAAGGCTGAAAATTTCAGGGTAACAACATATATCCGCGGAGATTATGTCCAGAGTCCCGACAGCCTTTATCCTGAAGATTTTGACATTGTTACAGATGTTATCCTTTTTGAGTGTGCATCATTTGACAACGAGGGTAATGTTGTCCTTCGAAAAGAAATACTTGAAACCGCACTTGCAAATATCCGCAATGCAATCGGTGAAAAAGACGTTAACATCACATTGAATCTTCTCGGACCGTCAGGTCATACCGACTCCGATGTGTGGGAAGACCAGATGGAAGCTCAGAGTGATGAGCACAACAAAGCATTCACAAGCGGAGTGCTTGAGGACAATATTATCGAAGTGCTCGACAAGTACAGTTTTGACGGTGTGCATTTTGACTACGAATATCCGCTTTCGTCAAAAGCATGGAAATATTACAATAACTTCCTTGTTTCTCTTAATAAAAAGCTCGGTGACTATACCCTCGGTGTTGCATGCAACGACTGGAACATCAAGTTTTCAACAAAAGCTCTTGCTGCTGTCGACACTCTCGAAATTATGCTCTACGATATGAACGACGAAAACGGCAGACATTCAACATATGAAGATATGGTAAATATGGTAAGAAAAGTCGGTTTTTACGGCATACCTCTTGAAAAGGTGAATATCGGTCTCCCCTTCTATTCACGACCGACAGACCTGTCAGGATACTGGTACGGCTACAACGGCTGTTATGGACAAATCGATGAAAACGGCTGGTATCACTGTAATGACACGGGAAAAGATTTCTGGTTCAACACGCCCGATGTTATCGCACAGAAAACAGACTTTGCTATCAAAAACGGTTACGGCGGAGTTATGATATGGCATTATAACTGCGACCTTCCCTCAACTCACGAAGATTCGCTTTTAAGAGCAATCGGTGAAACCGTTGAAGCAAATTACTGATATAAAGACTAAACCTCCTTGCAGGAAAGCAAGGAGGTTGTTTTTTTGCATATTTGAATTAATATCTGTTAGCTACGATGAAGATCATTCTTTCCTGGATTGTCGGACCGCCGTGACCTTTACCAAATCCGCCGTGGTCAGATGTGATAATGATAAGCCAATCCTCTGTTTCGAATGTATCTCTGTTCTTAATTGTACGGATTGTATCGTATGCAAAATTTTCACAATGGCTGAATCCTAATTTGTAATACGGATTGTTGATTGAAAAACCGAGGTTGTGACCGTTGCTGTCTGTATTTTCATAAATCGCGAGTGTGAAATCGGGACAATCGTCCTTTTTAAGCTCCTTTGCAACCTTAATCATAGTGCCTTCGTTACCTGATGTCTTGTTGAACGCAACATTGAGATTGTTATCTTCACAGTATTTCTTTTCGTTGATGTATGTTGAATCATCGTTGGAGAAGTGTCCGGCCCACTTTGTGATGAATGAAGCTGAATCGATTGTACCGTTTTCGACAAGCTCTGTCATAAGAGTTTTATACTCAAGTGACTTCGGCTGACCGTTGCCGTAAACGCCGTTATCCTCTGCCCATACACCCGTAAGCAACGAACACCAACCGGGTGCAGTTGATGTGTCCTGAGTGTTTTCGCCGTCGGGATAGTTAACACCGCCACAGTATGCAAGGTTGAAGGATGCTCCGTCATCAAGGAGAGTATTAATACCGCTGTACTTATCTTTAACAAGAGTAAGTGCATCCGCACGGCATCCGTCATAACCGATAACGATAGCTTTTTTCTCTGTCTTTCCTGCAGGCAACTCAGAAGTAAGATGGTCAACTATCATATCATAAATCTCTGTCTGCGGAATTGCTGTTTCAATTGTGTTTTCAAATGCGATACTTTCAATAGCTACAAGGTAAGCTTCTTCGGTATCCTGTGCGTCATTGATGTAATAACCGAAAAGACCCGGAATCAGCATAAGAACGCTCATAAGTTTTGCTAAAAATGTCATGACTTTGCACTCCCCTTTAAGTTTATGTTTTTATGATAACACGTAATAATTCTTTCCGTCAATAAAATAATTTTTAAATCGAAGAACTTTTTGCACATAATAATATCAGGATGTGATACAAATGCAATCAGTATGGTTTAACGGAGTCAATAAACCTGAATTCGACAGTCTTAACACAAACACCGAAACCGATGTTCTTATCATCGGCGGAGGCCTTGCAGGTATTCTTTGTGCGTATATATTAGAGCAAAACGGCGTTGACTATCTTCTTATTGAAGCAGACAGAATCTGCTGCGGAGTAACCGCGGATACAACAGCAAAAATTACTGCTCAACACGGATTGATATATGACAAAATCATCAGCAAATACGGTTTGGACTGTGCCCGCGAGTACTATAATCTTAACAGTAACGCGATAAAAGTCTACCGCGACCTGTGCGAAAAATTTGACTGCAACTTTGAAACAAAGAGTGCATATGTCTATTCACTTGATGAAAACAGTGATATAGAAAATGAAATTGAGGCATACCGTGCAATCGGTATACCTTTTGAAACGGTGACACAAACTCCTTTGCCTCTTGATATTTATAAAGCAATCCGATTGGATAACCAGGGACAAATTAATCCGTTGGAGCTTCTGTTCAGGATTTCAGAAAATCTCAATATTAAAGAAAACACAAAGTTAATTAACTTCAGCAATAATCTTGCAGAAACTAACCGCGGAAAAATAAAATACAAGCGTGCGGTTTTTACAACCCACTTCCCTATTCTTAACAAGCACGGATTGTTTTCTCTTAAGATGTATCAGCACCGTTCTTATGTTATCGCATTACAGGGTGCACAGGATGTTGACGGAATGTATGTCGATGAAAGCGGAAAAGGGTTATCCTTCCGCAACTACGGCGACCTGCTCCTGCTCGGTGGCGGCAGCCACAGAACGGGCAAAAAAGGCGGAAACTATTCTGAACTAATCAGCTTTGCAAAGTCGCATTATCCCGACGCAACTATCAAAACTCAATACGCAACCCAGGACTGTATGACCCTCGACTCTATGCCTTACATCGGTCAATATTCCAAAAACACACCTGAACTTTTTGTTGCAACAGGCTTTAACAAGTGGGGATTCACATCTGCAATGGTGGCAGCTGAATTTTTATGTGACATTTGCAAAAACAATAAAAATATCGATGAAGTCAATCAGATTTTTTCACCGTCAAGGAGTATTTTTCACCCTCAGCTTGCTGTTAATATTTTCGAAACCGTTGCAAACTTCATTTCGCCGACAGTACCCCGTTGTCCCCATCTCGGATGCGCCTTAAAATACAACAAAGCTGAACATTCATGGGACTGTCCTTGCCACGGTTCAAGGTTTACAGAAGACGGAAAACTTATCAATAACCCTGCGACAGACGATAAGCAATTCTGAAACAAATAAACAAATTCGGGTTTGTGGAGCAAAGGTTGCACCTTTGCAATGAATAATGAATGATGAATATTGAATAATTGTGGGTCTGCGACGCTGAAATTATAGCACACGACTTTAGTAAAGCGAGTAGGGACGGGCGTCCTCGACCGT
>JAZSID010000050.1:0-4949 GCA_045533625.1 Acutalibacteraceae bacterium
GAAAAGCTCAACAACGATAAATCAGTCAACGGCATCCTCTGCCAGCTTCCCCTGCCGAAGCACCTTGACGAGAAAAAGGTTCTCAATCTTATAAAGCCCGAAAAGGATGTTGACGCTTTTCACCCGGAGAATGTCGGTCACATTATGATCGGTGATTTCAATTTTCTCCCCTGCACACCTGCAGGAATTATGGAAATGCTCCGCTATGAAAACATCGACCTTGACGGCAAAAGCTGTGTTGTTATCGGAAGAAGTAACATCGTAGGCAAACCTATGGCTATGCTTATGCTTAAAGAAAACGCAACCGTTACAATCTGTCACTCACGCACTAAAAGTCTTAAAGAGATTGTGGCAGGTGCAGACGTTATCGTTGCGGCAGTCGGCAGACCGAACTTTGTTACTGCCGATATGGTCAAAGACGGTGCGGTTATCATTGATGTCGGCATCAACAGAATGGATGACGGCAAGCTGTGCGGTGACGTTGATTTTGAAGCCTGCAAAGAAAAAACAAGCTACATTACTCCCGTACCCGGCGGCGTAGGCCCGATGACCATTGCAACACTTATGCAGAATACAATTACTGCAACAAGAATACAAAACGGAAAGGAATAAGAAACATGACTAACAAAAAACTTTACAAAAGCTCAACAGACAAAAAGCTCTGCGGCGTTTGTGCAGGCGTTGCCAATTTCTTTAATATTGACCCGACAATAGTACGCGCTGTTTATGCTATTGCCGCAATTTTTACAACAGGTTTCCCCTTCACTTTGCTTTACATTATTCTTGCGTTTATCCTTCCCGAAGATAACGGAGAAATTGACACAGACATCAGCAAACAAGACTAAAAAATAATAGTTGACAAAGCTTGACTGTTATGATATAATCCGAAATACCGCATATTACGGGCGTCGCAATTGCGACATAAAGTGATTTTATCCGCCCCACGTAGCGAGTCCATAATAAAGGAAGGTAAGTCAGAATGTACGCAATCATCGTTACAGGCGGCAAGCAGTACAAGGTTGAAGCAGGAGATACTCTCTTCATCGAGAAGCTTGACGTTGAAGATGACAGCGAAGTTGTTTTCGACAAAGTAGTAGCTGTTGGTAAGGAAGATGGCATTGTTGTAGGCGCTCCTTATGTTGACGGCGCAACAGTAACAGCAAAGGCTATCAAGAATGGTAAGGCTAAGAAAGTAACAGTATTTACTTACAAGCCGAAGAAGAACGAGAAGCGCAAGAAGGGCCACAGACAGCCCTACACTAAGGTTGAAATTTCTGCAATCAACGCTTAATTGCTATGATTAACGCAAGATTTTTCACTGAAGATAACCTCATCTGCGGTTATGAAATCAGCGGACATTCTGGTTCGGCAGAGTCGGGACAAGACATTATTTGTGCTTTTGTTTCCTCCGCAGCTTATATGGCTGCAAACACCCTGTCCGAAATCCTCGGCGCTGAAATCGAAGCAGATATTGCAGACGGATACATGAAAATCCGTGTTGCATCGAAGTTATCTGAAGCGCAGCAAATTCTTGAAGGCCTGAGACTTCATCTCAGGAGTCTGGCTGGGGATTACCCCGACAACATTAAAGTTATTTAACTACGGAGGTGTCAAGATGCTTAAGTTAAACATTCAGCTTTTCGCTCATAAGAAAGGTATGGGTTCTACACGTAACGGACGTGACTCTGAGTCAAAGAGACTTGGTGCAAAGCGTGCTGACGGACAGTTCGTTCTCGCAGGCAACATCCTTTACAAGCAGCGTGGAACACACATCCATCCGGGCAACAACGTTGGCAGAGGCAAGGACGATTCTCTCTTCGCTCTTATTGACGGTACAGTTAAGTTCGAGCGTATGGGTAAGGACCGCAAAAAGGTCAGCGTATATCCCGTTGAGCAGTAATCTTTATTAAAAAAAGAAACCGTGAGGATTTTCCTCACGGTTTTTCTTTTTACATAAAGTTTTTAGTATGTAAACGACAAAACATCTCTCTGTTCAATATCAAAATCCATAGAGAAATGTGCGCCATCCTCAATTGTTGTAGCTTTAACATTTACATATGTGTAATAATCAAGAAGAACGATTCTGCCCTGACCGTCAGTAACAGCAAGTATTTCAATTTTTGAGGCTTCCATTGAGTATGATTCGTAACCGCTTTCGGCAAGGTCATCGCCGGTCAACGTTTCACTCTCCGGATAGAGATTGAGCGTAACCTTGTAACCGTCACCGTGCGGAACAACTGTTGCTGTGTCTACGGCATCCAATGAAACTTCCAAGGAAGAAAGCACATCTTCTACTTTTACACCGTCCGCGGTTTCACCGTTGATAAACGTAAGCTCTAAATCCTCGTACTCGGTTTCATTAAGGCTCTCCTCAAGTATCTCGGTAAGCTCTTCATCTTCCTCACCGTCTACCAAAAACTTGTTAACTTTAACACTAAAATCGGTAAAGCCTTCAAGAACAAGCTTGTCCTGTTCGGATGAATTCACAAGGCTGGTGTTATAAAGTGCAACAATGTCCTCTTTGCTTGACGGTTTCGGGTCTTCGCCTTCTATACCAACTGCTATTTTTAAAATAACCAGAGCATCGGATGAATTAATCGAACCGTCTTTGTTAACATCTGCCTGCTGTAAGGGCTTGCCTGTCAATTCGGATTTCTTGACCGCGTGTTTAAGAACCAACAAGGCATCCGAAGAATTTACGTTTCCGTCACCGTCGACGTCACCTTTGATATCCTGCTGAACAGATTCTTCTGCCGCAACGGGTAAAGTGACGAGTGTAAGCAACAAAATCAAAGATAAAAGTACTGCAGATAATCTTTTTGTCATTTTCATTTTTATCACCTTTCCTTTTTGGGTTAGTGAAAGTTTTTGACTTTCCTTTAAATCCATTATATGACAAAGCACCCTGTTCGTCAATGGTAAAAAATAGAACCAACCCTTTCGGATTGGCTCTTGAATTTTACCTTAACGGTTGATTACATCATGCTTGCAATTTCTGCTGCGAAGTTGTCAACCTTCTTCTCAATGCCTTCGCCCTTTGCAAAACGAACAAAGCTCTTAAGCTTGATGTCTGCGCCGATAGCCTTAGCAACTGAGTTCACATAGCCGTTAACATCGCCTTCGAAGAGGTCAGAACGAACAAATGCCTGCTCAAGGAGACAAACTTCCTTGATCTGCTTTGAAAGACGACCCTGAACAAGACCTGAGAAAATCTTGTTGTCAGAAATTTCAGCCTTGTGTGAAACTGCGATTTCTGCAAGAGTAGCCATTGCTTCCTTTGAAATGAAGTTCGGGAAATTCTTTCTCTGCTTCTGATCAAGACCCTTGTAGATTTCTGCGTCCTCATCGCTCCACTTCTTGTCATTGATTGCTTCATCAATGAGGCTGTTGAGGATGGGCACGGGAAGTGATTCGGGCTTATTGAGAGCGCTGTCAACTGTGATTGACTGCATCTTAGCAAGCTCATCAGCTGAAATATCAGCCTTACCAAGGTACTCAGGGCTCATAGCAGCGATCTGCATTGCAATGTTCTTACCCATTGCAACGAACTCATCGTTAGCTGCTGTTGCATCGTCAACGTCAAATGCAACAAGAACACCAACAGAACCGCCAGCGTGGATATATGATACAGTATGTCCTTCAATAAGAGCAAATCTGCGGACCTTCATATTTTCACGAAGAGCAAGGAATACCTCCTGAACTTCTTCATCAACTGTCTTGTCTGAATCAACTACCTTTGTAGCAAGAAGAGCCTCAACATCAGCAGGCTTTGCAGCAACAACAGTCTTAACAACCTTAGCAGCAAGCTCTACGAAAGGAGCACCCTTAGCAACGAAGTCTGTTTCACAGTTAATCTCAACAAGAGCACCTGCATTAGCGTCGTTGTATGCTGCAACAACACCTTCAGCAGCAACACGGCTTGCCTTTTTAGCAGCAGAAGCAAGACCTTTTTCTCTAAGAATATCAATAGCCTTTTCGATGTCACCATCTGTTTCAACTAGAGCTTTTTTACAATCCATCATACCAACGCCTGTCTTCTCACGAAGAGCCTGAACGTCTTTTGCAGTAAATGCCATTTTCTTTTCCTCCAATATTACAATATTTTTGAAAACAGCCCGTAACTATTGTGCCACGGGCTAAAATTTTATAAATTATTCAGCAGCTTCTTCTGTAGCTTCTTCAGCTTCAGCAGCAACTTCCATCTGTTCACCCTGTCTGCCTTCAATAACAGCGTCAGCCATAGCACCTGCAATAAGTTTTACTGCACGGATAGCGTCGTCGTTACCTGGGATAACATAGTCAACATCATCAGGGTCACAGTTTGTGTCAACGATAGCAATTACAGGGATACCGAGCTTCTTTGCTTCAGCAACTGCAATCTTTTCTTTTCTTGGGTCAACAATGAACATAGCAGCTGGCTGCTTCTTCATTTCTGTGATACCACCAATGTACTTTTCAAGCTTTTCAATTTCAAGCTCGTACTTTGCAACTTCCTTTTTTGGAAGAAGTTCAAATGTACCGTCTTCTTTCATAGCCTGAAGCTGAGCAAGTCTCTTGATTCTCTGCTTAATTGTAGAGAAGTTTGTGAGCATACCACCAAGCCAACGAGCATTAACGAAAGGCATACCGCAACGCATTGCTTCTTCCTTAACTGAGCTCTGAGCCTGCTTCTTTGTGCCTACAAAAAGAACTTCGCCGCCGTTTTCAGCAACTTCCTTAATTACCTTGTAAGCTTCTTCAAGTTTTTTTACTGTTTTCTGAAGGTCAATGATATAAATACCATTTCTTTCAGTGAAGATGTATTCAGCCATTTTTGGGTTCCATCTTCTTGTCTGGTGTCCAAAATGAACACCTGCCTCGAGTAACTGTTTCATAGATACTACTGACATGATTTTTTCCTCCTTATTTTATCCTCTGTACGGGTCAGCTTTCAGCGGGACATATTATAT
>JAZSID010000077.1:0-35207 GCA_045533625.1 Acutalibacteraceae bacterium
TTCTTGTTTGTCAGATGGCTGCATACTATTACAACAAGGGTATGACACTCATTGATGCTCTCAACGAGATTTATGAGGAATACGGCTTCTATCTCGATTCTCTTGATACCTTCACACTCATGGATATTGACGGCGCACAGAAGATTCAGAGCCTTATGACCGAGTTCCGCGAGAACGGAAGCAAGTTCTTCGACGGCATCAAGGAGGTATTCGACTTCTCAAAGGGTATCGGCGACCTTCCGAAGGAGAACGTTCTCAAGTATGTTTTCAATGACGGTTCATGGATGGCAATCAGACCTTCAGGAACAGAGCCGAAGATCAAGCTTTACTATTCAATCCAGGATGCTGACAGAGATAATGCATATGCACGTCTTGAGGCAATCCGCGCAAAGATGAGCGAAATCGTTGAAGCATAATTTTTGCTTTTAATTATTGACAAAACGACGGCCGTTATGTATAATGTAACGGTCGTCAAGATAAGCTGGTGTGGCGAAATCGGCAGACGCAAGGGACTTAAAATCCCTCGGTGGCAACACCGTACCGGTTCAAGTCCGGTCACCAGCACCAAAATCCCGAATGCGTAAGCGTTCGGGATTTTACTTTTTAACTATTAACTTTTCACTATTCACTCAGCTACGATTTACAAACTCAATGTTATGCTCTTCGTTAATATTATTATCCATTGCAAAACAGTATTTTTATTTCAGGCATTGCTTATTATTTCCGAAAGTGCTATAATACCAAACATTACAAAGAAAGGCGATGAAAAAATGCTTACATTCATCAACAAAATCATAACTGTTATTCTTGTTCCGATTTACTTGTCGACATGGTCTCCCGTGTACCACATCGTCAAGCTTTTAAATCCGCCGCAGGAGCTTATTTCAATTTCTGAAAACGGTATCGGCTCTCCCGAAGACCCTGTTTATCTTACAGCTCACCGCGGTGTAAGTGCACTTGCTCCCGAAAACTCTACTATGTCTTTCGTTGAGTCAGTTAACAATAATTACTACTCTGCAGAGTGCGACATTCAGCTTACAAAAGACAATGTGTGGGTTCTTAACCACAACAGCGATACAGGTTCCTGGTTCTGTCAGTATGCTGAAATTAAGGATACCACTCTTGAGGAGCTTAAAACATTCAGCTACAAGTGGGGTGCAAACTTCTGGAAATATCCTGATATGAGAATTGCTACACTTGACGAGTATCTTGATGTTTTTGTCGGTTCCGATACAAGACCGCAGATTGAAATCAAGGCAGACAATTACGATCTCCTTTATACTGTTGTTGATGCGGTTCAGGCAAAGGGACTTACGAAACAGGCTATTGTTATTTCGTTCGACCTTGAACAGCTCAAGATTATTCACGAGCTTGACCCGTCAATTGAGCTCTGGTATCTTATCGACGAAATCACACCCGAAAACATTGCAGCAGCACAGGCTGTCGGCGACAACGTATGGCTCTCACCAAGCTACAGTGCAAACACACAGGAAACAATTCAGCTTGCACTCGACGCAGGTATCGGCGTTTCTTTCTGGACTGTTAATACAATCGAAGATGCAAAAATGCTCTATGATATGGGCGTAAGATATATGGAAACAGATATCCTTTGCAACTGATAATAAAAACACTTATAACAGTTATTACGGCTGTTATAAGTGTTTTACTTTTTGTCAACAGTATGATATACTGAAAGTAATGAGGTGGTCATATGCGAATCTACGATATTATACACAAAAAACGAAACGGCGCAGAGCTGACAGATGAAGAAATAGAATTTTTTGTTAACGAAAGTGTTAATGGTAATGTAAAGGATTATCAGATAACAGCTTTGCTTATGGCAATTTGTTTTAACGGAATGTCTGAAAGGGAAACGTCAACCCTCACAATTGCTATGGCAAAATCAGGCGACACGGTGGATTTAAGCTCAATCGACGGCTACACCGTTGACAAGCACAGCACGGGTGGCGTAGGCGATAAAACAACGCTGATAGTTACTCCGATTGTAGCATCACTCGGCGGAAAGGTTGCTAAAATGTCGGGCAGAGGTCTCGGCCATACGGGAGGCACGGTCGATAAGCTTGAATCAATCGAAGGCTTCAGGACAACGCTTTCAGGTGAAGAGTTTTTAAATCAGGTAAATAAAATCGGTCTTTGTGTTGTCGGTCAGTCGGGTGACCTCGCACCTGCAGACAAAAAGTTTTATGCTTTGCGTAACGATACGGCAACGGTTGACTGTATTCCGCTTATCGCATCAAGTATTATGAGCAAAAAACTTGCGGCAGGCTCAAAAGGAATCGTGCTCGACGTTAAAACGGGCAGCGGCGCATTTATGAAAAGTGTTGAAGAGTCTAAAGCGCTTGCAAAGGCTATGGTTGAAATCGGCAAGTCTGCAGGCAGAGATACCGTTGCGGTTATTACTAATATGGACATTCCTCTCGGTAATGCGGTCGGCAACTCTCTTGAAGTTATCGAAGCGGTTGAAACTCTTAAAGGTAACGGCTGTGAAGACCTGACAGCTGTGTGCATTGAACTTGCTTCCAATATGCTGACCCTCGTAACGGGTGAGGAAAAGGAAACTTGCATGAAAATGGCTAAAGGTGCAATTGCTGACGGTTCGGCACTTAATAAACTTAAAGAAATGGTTGCTGAGCAGGGCGGAAATCCCGAATGGATTGCTGACACGTCACTTTTCCCGAAAGCAGAACACAGCTTTGAAATCAAAGCCGAAGCTGACGGATATATCAGCAGTATGGATGCCGAGAAAATCGGTGTTGCTTCGCTTCTTTTAGGTGCAGGCAGAAATACGAAAGAGGATGTTCTCGACTTTTCTGCAGGAATAGTTTTAAAAGCAAAAACAGGTGACAAAGTGCAAAAGGGAGAAACAATAGCCGTCCTTTATGCGAATGACAAAACAAAGTTTGATTCAGCAAAACAGAAATTCAATGAAGCAATCAGTTTCTCGGTTGACCCTGTAGAAAAACAACCGCTTGTTTATTCAGTAATACGTGGTAAATAATATAGTACGTTTCAACAACGTAAAAGTTACTGTAACTGAATAATAAAAGAAAATGCGATAGAATTCCATTAAGGTTTTCTATCGCATTTGTTATGTGATTTTTAAATTATCTTTTCTGCATTGTGATAATCTTTTTGTAGAAATCAACTGCGCCTGCAAGTGTATTGCACTCAATGTTTTCGTTAAGACCGTGCATACCCTTCATCTGCTCAGGACCGTAAACAACGGGAGCAAAACGAACACAGCTGTCGCAAATCTTTGAATAGAAACGTGCATCGGTTGCACCTGTAACAACATAAGGACTGCAGCCTACGCCGGGGAAGCATTCGTTGATTGCACTTTCAACCATTTTGAAAGCTTCGCCGTTGATGTCAACGCTGGGTGAGGGATAGCCTCTGTAAACAACTTCTGTTTCAATGTTGTATTTCTTCGCAAGGTTTGTGATAACCTCAAGGCTTTCGTCCGTACCCTGGTGCGGAATGAATCTCATATTAGCACAGATTGAAGCCTCCTGCGGAATAACATTGTAGCCGTTTGAACCCTCGGACATTGTGAATGCAATTGTTGTTGAAAGCATTGCACCTGCCTGAGCGCTTATCATCGGAAGAAGCTTCTTCATAAGCGGTTTGAAAAGCCAGAGGTTACCGAAAATAAGTCTTAAACCGAAGCCTGCATACGGTGCGAGCTTTGAAAACATTGCTTCAACTTCAGGCATAAATTCAACGTTGAACGGATTCTTTTTGTCAACTGCTGCAACGAACTTTGAAAGTCTTGCAATCGGAGTGTTCTTCGGGGGTGCACTTGCGTGTCCGCCTGTTGAACGTGCGATGAATTTAACGTCGCCGTAACCCTTTTCAAAAACGCCTACCATTGCGAAATTACCCTTGACACCTGCAATCGGGTCCTGAATGATACCGCCGCCCTCATCGCATACGAGGAAGAGCTTAACACCCTGTTTATGGAGGTAGTCAACGATTTTCGGTGCGCCGTCGCCGCCGATTTCTTCCGTACAGCTACTTGCGATATAAACGTCACACTCGGGAGTATAGCCCTCTTTAAGAAGCTCTTCTGCAGCCTGAAGGAATGCCATAACAGTACATTTTGTGTCCGATGTGCCGCGTCCCCATACCTTGCCTTCGGCAACTTCACCGCTGAAAGGCGGATATTTCCATTCGCCCGTTGCCTCAACAACGTCCTGATGGCTCATAATAAGAATCGGTTTCTCGCTTGACTTACCCTTCCACTTGAAAAGGAGGTTACCGTCGATTTCAGTTTTCTCAAGCTTTTCATGTACTGTCGGGAAAAGCTTTTCAAGAACTTTGTGGAAACCGAGGAACTTTTCTGTGTTCACTTCGCCGCGCTTTGAAATGGTTTCATACTGTACCATCTCAGAAAGCTTTTTAACGTACTCGTCGGTACGCTTCGGGTCAGGATTCGGAACATAATCCGCTTTTTTTGTTTTCATAAGAGCTGTTCTGATAACTGCCGCAAGAAGCAAAAGCGCAAGAATTGCAACAACGGCAAGAACAACGTAAAGAACGTATTTCATTAGATCGCCTCTTTCAATAATGTTACAATATTATAACAGACTTTAATAATTCTTTCAATCCGATTTACCATATTTGTTAATATAAAATTTACTTGTATGATTACTTCTCTTGTGATATAATGTAAACGGAAATATATTTACAAAATGAACGGAGGTTATTTTATGGATATAGGAAAGCTTGCGGCTTCTGCCGTTAAAAAAATTGCAACTAACAAGGGTAATAAGCTCAAGAAAAAAGGACCTGCTCCTGAACTCGAAAAGGTAATGCCCACAACAATTAAAAACAGCAAGGATGCGAAATACGATGTCGGCTTCGCAATGCGAGAGATTATGCCCGACGATTTCGGCAAGCAGAAGTATTACATAGCAGGTCATAAGATGGCTCAGGATATGACGGGTATTCACGACAACCTCACTGCAAGTGCTATGTGGCTCGGTGTAGGTGAAGAAGGTGGTATCATCGTGGTAACTGCTGATATCATCGGCCTTACAAATACTGAGGTTGCTCTCATCCGTGCAAGTCTTGCCGATTTCTGCAAGACGGCAAAGTGCAAGGCTATCAATATCTGCTGTACTCATCAGCACGCAGGTTTCGATACCGTAGGCTATTGGGGCAGACTTCCGTTTACGGGTAAAGTTGACTCATACATGAATAAGATTTTCGCAACAATCAAGGAAATCTGTATTGAAGCTTATGAAAACAGAAAAACGGGCGACCTTTACCTCGGAACAACTCACGTTCCCGAAGCTCAGAACGACAGACGTCCGCCCTTTGTTCTTCACGATACACTTACAAGATTCCGTTTTGTTCCCGACGACGGTTCAAAGGAAACATGGCTTCTTAATTTCGCTGCTCATCCGAACACCCTTGGCGGCGGAAATACCCTCTGCAGTGCGGACTATCCTTACTTCCTTCGCGAAGCAATCTATGCTGAGAAGGATGTAAATATCCTCTTCGGCATCGGTGCAATCGGTGCTGTTGATCCGGGTGCATTTGATGATGAAGAAGACAGATGGGTGCGTACAGAAAAGCAGGGTAAGGCTCTTGCGGCAGGTGCTCTTCGTATTGATAACGACGAAAAAATGCCTGCAGAAATTACGGTCCTTCAGCAGCCGTTCTATTATCACGCAGATAACGGTGTTCTTGCATTCCTTGCAATGCTCAATGTTATGAGCTCAAAGATGGTTGCAAGTAACGAAGCAGAGCTTGGAATGGCTCTCGTTTCCGAAATGACATATATGAAGATAGGTACACAGCAGGTGCTTCTTATTCCGGGTGAAGCATTCCCCGAAATCGCTTACGGCGGTGCTGCATCTGCAGAAGAATCACCGACAGGCAGAGGTCCCGAAATCAATCCGCCGTCATTCATTGAAGTTGCAGGGGACAAAAACCTCCTTGTGTTCGGCGTAAGTAATGACTTTACGGGTTACGTTGTTCCGCCGAATGACTTCGTTCTTCACAAGACGGAGCCTTATCTCAGCACAGGTAAGGATAAGTTTGACCGCGGTCACTATCACGAAACAAATTCACTCGGCTATTCTGCAGCGAAGACACTTTCAAATGCATTTGCCGATATTATGAGCAGAGTAAAATAAAATTTAACACAAAAACAGTACGGTGCGAGCCGTACTGTTTTCAAGAGGTTTTCTATGAAGTATAAGTATGAATTACATTGTCATACAGGGGATGTCAGCCGTTGCGCCGCTTGTCCTGCAGAAAAGGCAGTCGAGATTTACAAGTCAAAAGGATATGACGGAATGGTTATAACCGATCATTATTCACCGCTGACTTTTCTCGACAGGCATCTTTTTGCGCCTCAGAAGGAAACCGACTTCTATTTGAGAGGTTATGAAAAAGCACTTGCTGCGGCAGGGGATGATTTTACGGTTCTGCTCGGTATGGAGATACGTTTTTACGGAAACGGAAATGATTATCTTGTTTATGGTATGACTCCGGAGTTTATCAGGGAACACGGAAACCTTATGACTTATTATCCGCGCAGGTTTTATGAGCTTTGCAAGAAAAATAATATGATTTTTCTTCAGGCTCATCCGTTCAGACCTTATATTTTTAGGACTAATCCGAAATATCTTGACGGATGCGAAGTGTTCAACGGTAAAGGTGCAGGCACGGATATCAATGAAAAAGCGACCGCCTGGGCAGAAGAAAACAATATGAAAATCCGTGTTGCCGGAACTGATTTTCACAGAGAATCTCACGCTGAGCATATGAGTGGTATTCTCACAAACGAAAAAATCCGTACGAATGAGGATTTGTTACGAATCCTTCGAAGCGGTGAATTTGAAATCATTAAATAAATTCAAGCAAATTTTAAAGAAAGGAGAATGCAGAGTGCGACATAAAGAGCCGATAACTCCTGAAGAAAAGGCTTTGAAAAAAGAAGAGAAAAGGACAAAGAAAAAACTCCGTGCAAGAGTAAGAAGAAAAAGGCTGGCTGTCGTTCTTGCAGTTTTCCTTTTTGCGCTGTCGTTGCAGACAGGTTCGGCTTCTAAAAAAGAAGAACCCCGAATTGCGTTGGAAAGTGAATTCAGGTGTGACTGGTTCGGCGAATCACTCATTTACCCGTATACTTATTCCGATTCCTATTTTGAAAGAGATGCGTATGAATACAATCACGAGCTGGCGTTATATGCACTCGGTGTTTCAATGGCATCGTTTAATTCGTTTGACACTTCACAGCCTGATGAACATATCCGTAAAATGCTTAATGAGTGTGGTTATGAGGTCGAAAGCTTTGCTTATGAAAGTGCAGGATATGATGAAATTGCGCTTGCTGTCGGTCGTAAAAACCTTGAGCTGAACGGCAAAAAAACAACGTTGCTTATAGCGGCTGTCAGAAGCGGCAACTACGGTATGGAGTGGGGAGGCAACGTGCGTATAGGCACGGGAATTAACCACGAAGGCTTTGATATTTCAAAAGAAAAAATAATGCTTTACTTCAACGAGTATTTTGAAGATTTTGAACCGTACGGAGAGGTAAAGCTTCTTGTTGCGGGATACAGCCGAGGATCGTCAATCGGAAACCTTTTTTCGGCGGAGCTCGTTGACGGAAGTTATGTTGAAACACTTGGAGATATTGAAGATAACATTTCAAAGGCTTCTCTCAAAAAAGAAAATATTTATTCTTATTTCTATGAGATTCCTCAATGCACAAGTGACCCTGCGGCAAATGATGAGATTTACCACAATATATTCAATATTATAAATCCTAACGACTATTTTTCGATGTTTGTTATGGATGTTTATGATTTTACCTGCTACGGAAGGAAATTTTATCTTCCGTCCACATCGCGTTGTGAAAATTATGATGAATTTTATGAAGCGGCGTGTACGGAGTTTGAATCGTTTATGTCGCGTATGGGTAAAAAAGCCGACAACTGCTTCTATTCGGAAGAGGATTCGGTTTCCTGCGAAGCGATGTTCAATTATCTTTTCCATGCCCTTGCAACGGATGTTATGGTCAGCAGAGAATACTATGCTGAAAATCTTGAAAAACCGATGGTTTATTTTGCAGGACAGTATATGGGTAAAAACAAGAGTCTTGGTCAACTGCTCGGATCGTTCGGCGTTATTGCAACTGCTTCCGTTAAGGGTGTTGTACCCTCAAATGCAGCTGTGATCGATGACGAGGGCTTTGTTGCTTACATTTCTGACGAGCTCAAAGCAAGCGGTACGTGTGAAGAATTAACGGATGAAGAAACCGAAAGACTTTTTGAAATTCTTGATAAGCTTATTAAGTACATCAAAGAAAATTTCGGAAGTGTAACGTCAGTTTTTACACAGTTTTATACAGCACTCAATGTTCATCAGCCATACGTGCAGATGACGTGGATGCGTCTTCTTACCGAGGAGCTGATGCTGGAAATTAACCGCGATATTGATGCACCGTTGAGGCTGAATTGCTACTATCTTGCCTTGGACAAGGGCAGTAAGGGTAAAATCGATTTTGAAAACCTTATCCCTGACGGCAGGGTTGAATGGTCAAGCGAAGCCGATGAAATTGCAAGTGTGGACAACGACGGAGTTGTCGCAGCAAATTCAAAGGGCGAAACAAGGCTTAAGGCTGTGCTTTACGATGCCGAAGGTGCCGAAGTCGCATCATCATACGTCGAAGTGCAGATAAGATAAACTCAATATAAATTAAAACCGCTGATTGGTTTCAGCGGTTTTTTATTTTTCTGACGGTAATGTTTTTTGCCCAGGCGATTTCTTCGTTGTCAATCGAACTGAAAATTTTCAGGAAAGCGAGATAAACCATCACGCTGAAAGACACTGAAAAAACTGCAATAAGCTTACTGTTAGTGCCTGTAAAAATAACAGGAGAAATAATGTTTTTGACGGCACCTGCGCAGACAACACAGCCGAACGGTACAACGATATCCCTGAAGAGGTCAACTTTTACCTCGCTGACGACGGTGAGTCGCCTGAAACTGAGGGCAAAATTAATTATCTCGCTGAGGAAAACGACAAATATGTATCCTTTGACCGAAAAAACGGGAACAAGAAAATAAACCAGAATAACGCAGATACTTGCGTCAATGATGTTGTAGCGCATATAGCTTTTCTGCTGGTCAAGCCCCTTGAGTATACCGTCGATTGTCATATCAAGGTACATAACAGGAATAAGAGGCGAGAGCAGTCGGGTGTAAAAAGTAACGTTTTCGTTTGAATAAACGCCGACAGAAATTTCATTGGCATTGAAATAAATTATTCCTGCCGTGCCGATTGAAAAAAGAAGCGCTATGTGCAGTACCCTTGCGGTCATATAGCTTATTCTTGTGCGGTTGCCTTCACTGTACTGTGCGGAAATCTCAGGCACAAGTAATCCCGAAAGAGATGACAGCAGGGCAGAGGGGTACAAGACTAAAGGCAGGCTCATTCCGTGGATGATTCCGTAAGTTGACATTGCTGCCTGCGGATTGATGCCCGATTTTTTGAAACCGACGGGAATCAGCAGATGCTCAACAGTCATAAGAACGGAACGCATCTCCGAGCCGATTGCATCAGGAATTGCAATATGAAGGAGCTTTTTTGAGATGTTTTTCAGTTTGTCTGTGAGTTTTGATTTCTTACTTGTAATTCGGTAAAGTACGGTTGACGCAACTGCCGAAAAGATTTCCGTAACGGTCATTCCGCTGACAATCGCAATGCACGAAGCTTCCAGACCGTAGGAAACAACAGTTTTTAAAGCGAAAACAGTTACAATGATTTTAAAAATCTGTTCGCAAAGCTGAACGAAGGTGTAACGGAAAACTTTGCCGATTGCCGTAAAATATCCGCCGAGTGCCGCCGAGGCGGATATAAAGGGCAGGCTTAAACTCAGCACCTTTAATGAAGAAATACTTCTTTCGTCTCCAATCCACCGAGTGCCGATAAAACCCGAAAACTCAAAAAGAATAATTGCAATAATGGTTCCGCAGGTAAATGAGTAAAACAGGCACGTTCTCATTATCTGCCTTTCTGAAAGCTTAGAGGAAACTCTGTTATCGGCAACAAGTCGCATTGACGCCAGCCTTATTCCTCCGGAACCAAATGTGATTGCCATAGTATAAACGGAGCTTATAAGCTGGAAAAGTCCGATTCCGTCCGTGCCGATTTTATCTGTAAGATACACGTTGAAGCTGACGGCAATCGTCCTCATAAGAAACGATGTTGCCGTCAGAAGCAAGGTGTTATGTAAAAGTTTTTTAGCCCCTGACATATAATCACTCCGATAAATTATATTCTTACGAGTTCTTTTTAAGAATTGAAAATCATTTTCTTTTGTGATATAATTTCCGAAAAGGAGGAATTTTTATGAAAAAACTTCTTGCTGTTTTTCTTTCAGTTATTATTGCTTTTTCACTCAGCTTGTCAATTTTTGCCCAGGCAGAAGCTGACGAGTGTCAGTGCGGCAATATTCCCGTAATTTTTGTAACAGGTTTTGCATATACCGAGCTTGTTGCAAACGCAGGAACTCAAGAAGAATACGGTGCTTTCGGCGTTGAAACCGAAGCGATAACGGATATGATTAAAAGACTTATTCTCCCGTTGTTCGGTCTTATTCTTACAGGAAATTATGATAAATTTGCGCACACGCTCAGTGCAGAGGTAAATGACCTCTTCTACGATGCGAGCTGTGACGTGAACGGAAATCCCAACAACCCGACGGTTGATATCGAAATTTATGAGCCACCGTCACCATATCATTTCCGAAATACCCGTACGGTCTTCCGTTATGACTGGCGTAAAGATGTCTTCGATATCGCTGCCGAGCTTAACGGTTATATTGAAGAAACAAAGCGCCTTACGGGACACAGCAAGGTGGCGCTTCGTGCCGAAAGCATGGGCGGTGCCGTAACAATGGCGTATCTTTATACTTACGGTTACGACAGCGTTGAAACCGTTGTTATGCAGTCTTCAGCTTTTGAGGGAATCGAAATGATGACATCTCTCTTCGTGGGTGACCTCACTCTTGACCCGAAATCCGTTATGAATTACGTCGGCAATTTCCTTGAAGGTAATGCGGTTGATATGGTGTTCTACCGTGCGCTTTACAATACTTTTGCGGCTCTTGCTTTCAATCCTGTTGTAAAAATTCTTGATGTTGCGCTTATATCTAAAATCAAGGATGTTGTTTACGAAGACTGTATCAAGTCACTCTTCGGCTATATCCCGGGAATCTGGGCATTTGTTGCAGAGGATTCTTACGAAGAAGCCAAAGAATTTATGCTTGACGAAGAAGTGAATGCAGAGCTTATCAGGAAGATTGACAAGTATCATTACGAAGTTATGAACCGTAAGGAAGAAATAATTGAAGATGCGATGGCAAACGGTGTCAACTTCGCAATTATTTCGAACTACGGTAAGGCTGCGGTGCCTCTCGGTTCACAAAGCACAAACCAAAGCGACTTCCTTATTGATACAAAACACACATCAATGGGCGCAACCTGCGCGCCTTACGGCGAAACTCTCGGTGACGGTTATGTGCAGAAGATTGATGACGGCCACAATCACATTTCTCCCGATAACGTAATTGACGCTTCAACCTGCGGATTTCCTGAAATCACATGGTTTGTAAAGGATATGATGCATACCTGGTATTCAGACGGATACCACGAGTTTGTGTATACTCTCATTTATACACCGGGTCAGGAAACGATACATACTTTCCCGCAGTATCCGCAGTTTATGCTGAATAATCAGGAAACTGAAGCTCTTGAACCGCTTACAAAGGAAAACGCGGACACGCAGAGTACGGATGTTGACTTTATTGCTCTTTTTGAACTTCTTGTAGCGAATGCTGAAAAATAAATATTTTCTGAAAGATGGGGCATTGCTCCATCTTTTCTTTTGTCATTTTTGTCAAAATAAAGGTCCTGTTTAGTGCAATTTGATAGTTTTACAAAATCAGCAAATTTTTGCTGGAATTCAGTCTTTTAATGTGCTAAAATTACAGTGTAGTTCTGTATTGAATTTAAGGAGGTAATTGATATGAAATTCAGAAAGACTATAGCTATAATCCTTTCGGTCATTATGCTTGCAACGGGTACGGCTGTCGGCGCATATGCTGCAGGCGATATTGATTACAAAATCAATAACACCTATGCAGATGTTGATTGGAACACTTACAATCAGTACAAGGCCGACCTTCACAGCCATTCAACGATTTCTGACGGTGACCAGACAATCAGGCAGCAGGTCGAAAAGCACTATGAGCACGGCTTTGATATTATGGCTCTGAGCGACCACGGCACGATTGACTACGGTTGGGATAAGGAAACTCAGGCAAAGACTATCCGCGTTGTGCTCTCTATTAAGGAAGGCAACCGTCCGATAGATCCTCTCAGCGCTTCAGGCGTTACTGACGCAGGCGCAAATTATACATATGCAAATGATTATTACAATCAGTATGATGCAAACGGCAATGCTCTTCATACGATGATGCGAGTTCCCTTTGCAAACGAGCAGAATCCGACATCGTTTAACAATGCCCATGTCAACACATGGTTTGCTGATTACGGTAACGATGTTGTCGGCGGAACGAGCGATTACGAAACACCTATCCGAAATGTAGATAAACTCGGCGGTCTTTCAGTAATCAACCATCCCGGTGAGTACACAAACGCAAGGGATGAAGAGTGCTTTGAAGATGCATACGATATGGATAATATCCACTATAAGTATGTTGTAAACAAGTTTGCAAATCTTCTTCTTAAATACGATTCATGTATCGGTGTCGACATCAACAGTAAAGGCGACAGCAGAACACGTTTTGACAGAAAGCTTTGGGATATACTTCTTCAGAAAGTTGTTCCTCATGGCAGAAATGTCTATGCTATTGCAACATCGGATGCTCATAACCCCGGTATCGTAAATTCAGGCTATACATGGATGTGTATGCCGGAGCTTACATCTGAATCATTGAAAAGCTGTATGGAAAACGGTGAATTTTTCGCAGCAAGCTATTATATGGGCAGCCGTGAGGAAATCAGGGCTTGGGCAGCAGAACTTTCAGCAGCAGGTGTTGCGCCTGAATTTGCTGCAAAGCTTCAGTCAACATATGAAACAATCGTTGAAGAAGAGAAGAACGGCGGTCAGGATACAATATTTGAATTTGACCAGAGCGCAAAAGTTCCTATGGTAACAAGTGTTGCTGTTGACGAGAACGCAGACACAATCACATTAAACACAAAGGATGCATATATGGTTCATTGGATTGCTGACGGTGAGTTCATCGCAACAGGCGACACAATCGACCTTGATGATTATTCAGATAAAATCGGCTCATACGTAAGAGCTGAAGTTATCGGCGAAGGCGGCGTTATCTACACTCAGGCATTCACACTTGAGTACGAAGGTGCTCCCGAGGCAGAGGACACATTCTTCATTGACCTTGGTTTACCTGCAACTCTTATCTGTGACACAATCGTAAAGGCACTTGCTTTTGTTCTCAGGTTTACGGGTATTATTGCTCTTGGTAACCTCTTTCTTAAATAATAATTGATTGAACTTTTAAGGCGGTGTAAAAATGGAAAGAAAAGTTAAAGTCGGTATTATCGGTTGCGGCGGTATCTGTAACGGTAAGCATATGAACGCACTTACAAATCTTGACTACGTTGAAATTGTTGCTCTTTGCGATATCATCGTTGAGCGTGCTTATGAAACAAGAGATAAGTTCAAGCTCGGCGAAAACGTAGCAATTTACGAGGATTACAAGGAACTCCTTAAGGACGAATCAATCGAGGTTGTTCACGTTCTTACTCCGAACCGTTCACACAGCTTCATCACAATCGATGCGCTTGAGGCAGGTAAGCACGTTATGTGTGAAAAGCCGATGGCTAAAACTGCAGCTGAAGCTCAGGCTATGCTTGATGCTGCAAAGAGAACGGGCAAAAAGCTCACAATCGGTTACCAGAGCCGTTGGAGAGACGAATACCTCTACCTCAAAAAGGCTTGTGAAGACGGCGAACTCGGCGATATCTACTACGGCAGAGCAATAGCTCTTCGCAGACGTGCTGTTCCCACTTGGGGCGTTTTCCTTAACGAATATGAACAGGGCGGCGGACCGCTTATCGATATCGGCACACACGCTCTTGACCTCACGCTCTGGCTTATGGATAACCACGAGCCGAAGATGGTAGTCGGTACATCATACAAAAAGCTTGGTCAGCAGGTCGGCACAGCAAATGCCTGGGGCGACTGGGATACTGAAAAGTTCACGGTTGAAGATTCAGCTTTCGGTTTCGTTGTTATGAAAAACGGTGCTACTGTTTCTGTTGAATCAAGCTGGGCTCTTAATATTGCAGACCCGATGGAAGCAACTGTTATGATCTGCGGCGACAAGGGCGGCGCAGACACAATGGGTGAGGTTGACCTTCGACTCAACTACGTTAAGAACGGACGTCAGGTTATTGAAACTCCGAACTTCGACTGTGGCGGTGTTGCTTTCTATGACGGTGACAGCACAGATCCTGAAGTTCTTGAGGCAAACGGCTTCTATCAGGCTATTATCAACGATACTGAAGTGCCCACAAAGCCCGAACAGTCACTCGTTGTAACACAGATTCTTGAAGCAATTTATGAATCTGCAAAAACAGGCAAACCGGTATATTTTGATTAAATAAACTTTAAGGACGGTCAGACTTAATTCTATATGGAGTTAAAGTCTTACCGTCTTTTTTTCAGGAGAATTATTATGTATAAATATGATGCTAACTATTGGAACAATGCAAAATTAATAAAAACAGATATGAAGCCCTATGCTGACTTCGGAAATTCACCCTGGTGTGATGACGATGAAAAGGCAAAGTTTCAGTTTTCTGACGTACGTTGTGACGACGGTATGCCGATGTTTGCGACGGATTTCGATGTTGAAAGTTTCTCAACTGCAAAATTAAGCTTTACAGCTCTCGGCTGTGTGGATATCTATATCAACGGTAAAAGAGCAGGCAACGACGAGCTTAAACCCGGTTGGACTAACTATAATAAGCGAGCACTTTATTATGAATATGACATAACGTCATATGTTGTTGAAGGTAAAAACCGAATCCTTCTTGTTGCTGCACCCGGCTGGTATCAAGGCAGAATTTCAGGCGGTTATTACGGAGCGCATATGCCTGCAGTAATGGCTTGTGTAAAAGTTGAAAAGGATGCGTCAGAAACTGTACTGATAACTGACGAAAGTTGGAAAGCAACCTGCGGCGGACAGATCCGCACTGCAGATATCTGGGACGGCGAATACCGTGACGGAAGATTTGACAGCTATGAAAAAATCTCTTGTGCGGATTACGATATTTCAGCTTGGAAACAGGCTGAAATCTGCGATTATTTTGACGGTGAGATAACGGAATTCGTTGGTCCCACAGTTAAAGTGAGAGACGGCCTCAGCATCTGCGCAAAGAAGATGACTGTTTACGAATCAACGAAGGATAACGGCACACAGTTCGGCGAAATTGACGTTGTTTCAACTCCCGATAATCTTCCTTTGACACTCAAAGCAGGGCAGAAGCTCGTTGTCGATCTTGAACAGGAAATTGTAGGCTGGGCAAACATTAAACTCAAGGGTGCAAAAGGTACGGCTGTTAAAATCCGCTATGCTGAATTCCTCAACGATTCAGGCGATATCGAACGCGGAAATGACGGCCCGAAAGGAAGCATTTATACAGTAAACTTCCGAACAGCAAAGGGTAAGGCTCACTACATTCTTTCAGGTGACGGTGAAGAAGCATACAGACCTACTTTCACATTCTTCGGCTTCCGTTATATCGAAATTTCTGCCGATAACGATATCGAGCTTACTTCATTTATTGCAGAAGTCGTTGGTTCAGACACAAAAGAAATCGGTCATATGGAAACATCCGACGAGCTTGTCAACAAGCTTATTTCAAACATTATCTGGGGTCAGAGAAGTAACTATCTCTTCATCCCGACAGACTGTCCGCAGCGTGACGAAAGACTCGGCTGGACGGGTGATGCTCAGGCATTCAGCGTAACTGCAGCTTACAATGCTGATGTCAGCGGCTTCTTCAAAAAGTGGATGCAGGATATGCGTGATGCACAGAGCGACGAGGGTGCATACGGTGATATCGCACCGAGAGTATCATACTGCCGTTCGGATAACGCAACTGCCTGGGGCGATGCAGGCGTTATTATTCCTTACAATCTTTACAAGCTCTACGGTGATAAAGAATTCATTGAAGAACATTATCCGTCAATGGAAAAGTATATCGCACAGCTTATTGAAAATTACGGCTTTGAAGGTCCGATTCCTCGTTACGGTGACTGGCTTGCATATGACTACTGTAAGAATGAATATCTTTCTTCAGCTTTCCTTGTGCACGATATTGATATGATGATATTTATGAGTGAGGAACTCGGCAAGGCGGACAGGGCAGAGCATTACAGAGCATTGAGAAAAGAAGCTCACAAGTATTTCGTGGATACATTTATGAAAGACGGCGAACTCATAGACAAAACGCAGACAGACTATGTTATCGCGATTGCATTTGATCTCATCGAGGGCGATTATCTCAAGCAGGCTTCAAAAGAGCTTGTACAGAAAATAAAGGATAACGGTAACCGCCTTTCGACGGGCTTTGTCGGCACATATAATCTCTGTCCCGTGCTTTCAAAGATTGGCGAAGACAACCTTGCATACACTCTTCTTATGCAGAGAAATGAGCCGTCATGGCTTTACAGCGTTGACCAGGGTGCAACGACAATCTGGGAGCGTTGGAATTCCTATACGCTTGATAAGGGCTTCGGCGATGTTGGTATGAACTCTTTTAACCACTATGCTTACGGTTCGGTTCAGGAATGGATGTACCGATATATGGCAGGTATCGAAACCGACGGTATCGCATTCAAAAACATTCTTCTTCAGCCGAGAGTTGATACAAGAACAGCAGATGAATTGCCTGACGGTCAGCAGAGAATGAAATGGGTGCGTTGTTCATACGATTCAGTTGCAGGTCTTATCGAAAGCAGCTGGAGTAACGACGAAAGCTTTGTTTATGAATGTACAATTCCCGAAGAATCCTCTGCAACACTTCTTCTTCCTGTCTTCACAAACAATGTTTTGATCAACGGTGTTGAACACAGCTTTGATGAGTTCGAAAAGCAGGGTAACTGTGCTGTTATAAAACTTGGTGCAGGCAGCTATGTTTTTGAGGAAGTGTGATTTATGACGGAAAATAAATCATTGTGTCTTGCTCTCGGAATGCAGCTTGACGTCCCTGTGACTGACCAACCCGAACTTCTTAAAACAGCAGGCTTTGACAGATTTGCCTTTGACAGAGTTAAAAACGGCACCTCAGAATTAACTGAGGTGCTGATGAAAAAAGCTGAAAAGCTTTCTCTTTCCTGCGAATATATCCACGCACCGTTTTACGGAATGGACGATATATGGCACGATGAAAGCGGAGAGCTTGCTGAAATTATGCTCAAAGACCTGTACGCAACGGTTGACGATTGTCATAATTTCGGGGTAAAGTATGCAGTTCTTCATGCCATCATCGGAATGGACAACTGTAATCCGACAGCTCTCGGACTTGAACGTCTTGATGATGTTATTGATTATGCCGTTAAAAAGAATGTATATCTTGCTTTTGAAAACACGGAAGGTGAGATGTATCTTGAAGCCATTCTCAACCGATACAGAGATGTTCAGAACGTCGGCTTCTGCTTTGATTCGGGTCACGAGATTTGCTATAATTGCGGTAACGATATTCTTTCAAAGTACGGGGAAAGGTTGTTTGTCACCCATCTGAATGATAACAAGGGTATGACAGGTGACGAGCTGACGTTTTACGATGATTCGCATCTTCTGCCTTTTGACGGAATTGCGGATTGGGACGGAATAGCAAAAAGGATAAAATCGTTTAACTATAACGGTACACTTTCCTTTGAGGTGATTTCAAAAGGCAGACCGACGAGGACAGATAACGATATCTATAAAAACTTATCCTCTCAGGAATATGTCAATAAGGCTTATTTAAAAGCTGTTGAGTTTATAAATCTGCTCGGAACAATATAAAGAAAGAACCCTGAAACAGTATTGATACTGCTTCAGGGTTTATTATTTTTAAGTTTGGTTTATTTCTCTGCCTTCGGAGCGAAAATGTGTTTGAAAACAAGTGCCGCAAGTACTGCGCCTACAAGCGGAGCAAGGATGAATACCCATACCTGGCTGAGGGCTGTACCGCCTTCTAAAACAGCGGGAGCGAGGCTTCTTGCGGGATTTACGGATGTTCCTGTGAGAGGAATACCGATGATATGAACGAAAGTAAGTGTAAGTCCGATTACAATACCGGCGATGTGAGAAGTCTTTTCACTTGAAGTAACGCCGAGGATTGTCATAACGAAAACGAATGTGAGAACGATTTCAACAATAACTGCACCTGTTGATGTCAGCTGAACAGCACTGAGTTCGTCGAAACCGTTGCTTCCGAAACCTGTAAGATCGGAATTTTTAGTTATTAAAGCAAGAATTCCGCTTCCTGCAAATGCGCCTGCAATCTGTGCGATAACGTAGCCGATGAAGTCGGAAAAGCTGAGTCCGCCGTTGATAAGCACTGCAAGGGAAACTGCAGGATTTACATGACAGCCTGAAATGTGGCCGATTGCATAAGCTGCGGCTACGATTGAAAGACCGAATGCGAGTGCAATTGCAAGAACACCGAGCGTTCCGTTGCCTGTACCGCCAGAAAGACCGCCTGTAACAACTGCTGTTCCGCAGCCGAAGAGTACGAGTACCATTGTGCCGATGAACTCGGCAATATATTTTTTGATGTTCATAATTTTACCTCCTGTGAACAACCTTGTTTTAAAAATTATAACACCAACGGTTCATACTGTCAACAGAATGGGTTACCAACGGTTGTGCGGCTGGTTATTTATCTGTTGCGGACAGTTGCAATTGACGAGTATCGTATCCTCGCCGATTATGTCAATATCACACCAGGGGATAATAATATCCTCACATTTGCCAAAGAAACCCATCATCCTGCCTTTACCGTAAATAACAATCGAAACAAGCTTTCCATTTGCAATGTCAATTTCAACGTCATCAACGTTACCGAGCCTTGCTCCGTTGGATTTGCAGATAACTTCTTTGTTTCTTAATTCAGCAATACAGCAACTCATACAAAAATCTACCCTTCATTTTGTTTGTTATTTATAAACGAATTGTTGTTGTAAAAATTTTGATTTTGTGTTAAAATGTATCTGTACAATAATATTATGAAAGGTGTGTAATTATGAAAAAAATAATTTCACTCATTCTTTCAGTTGTTATGGTTTTCTCAATCGGCAGTGTTTGCTTCAATGTTAATGCATTTGCTGAAGCAGAAGTTCCCGTAGCACCCGTAACACCTGAATTTTCTGTTGATTCAGAATTCATTATGGATGAACTTTCATTCTGGATAGGCTCTCTCGGCTTTGACAGTATGAAATTTCCCTCAGATGTTGATGAATTTACAGATATGTTCCTTAAGTTCCTTTACGGTATCGTTGACAAACTCATCGACGTGGTTCTTAAGGCAATCAATATGGTTGTTCCCTCTGTTGATTTCCCTGACAAGGAAACATATGTAAACGATCAGTTCTATCCCGGTATGGACGAATATCTTGCAACTCCTGCACAGGGCGCTGTATGGAACGTAGGCTACGGCAGCGGCTCAATCCAGACAGGTAACGAGATGGACGGCAAGCACTATGTCGGTGGTAGCCTTTCTTTCCCAGATCCGAAGACAGTATCTGCTGTTTACGACGATCAGCGTGTACGTTGCGTAGCTCTCAATGACGGCAGCGGCAGAGGTACTATTGTTATCGCTGTTGTTGACGCATTCGGCCTTTCAAACACAGACGTTGCCGGTATCCGTGCACAGCTTGCAGATTTTGCAAAGGCAAACGACATCGTAGGTATCAACATCTCTGTTCTTCATCAGCACAGCTGCGTTGACACATTCGGCATGAACGGTGACCTTCTTAAGATGGTATTCACAAACCCTGCCGCAAACGTAGCAAATAAGCTTTTGGGCACAGACATCAAACTCCTTGACGGCAGAAATCCGGAGTTTATGGAAAACCTTTACAATGTAACTGAGCAGGCAATCAAGACTGCAGTCAATACAATGGAAGAGGGTAGAATTTACTACTCAACAGCTGACATTGAAGATCTTCTCAGAGAGAAGAGAGATCCTTATGTAGTTGACGGCAACCTTCACCGCTTCCGTTTCGTTCCTGCTGACGGCGGCAAAGAAACATGGATTGTGAACTCTCCGAGCCACTGTGTAGGTAACGGTGCTGCAGGTACAGAGGTTACGGGTGACTATCCGTACTATATGGAGCAGGTGATTAACAAGCGTGAAAATGCTAACTTTATGATGGTTCTCGGCGCTGAACTTGCAATCTCTTCAGATTATGAGCCTCTTGGTCTTCCTGAGAATTACGACAGCATCGAAGGTATCAACGCTTACGGTACGGAACTTGCAAGACGCCTTATTGAAGAATCAACTGAAGAAGTTGAGGTTGCTCCTCTTCTTAACTTCAAAATGGATCAGTACTATATTCCCGTAACAAACCAGATTCTCCTCTTCGCAGGTAAGCTTGGTGCAATTTCAAATACGGTTGTCGGTCTTGACGCAATTGACCGTGAAGCAGAAATTCTTACTGAAATCGGCTACCTTGAAATGGGTACAGACCTTGCAATCGCTCTCGTTCCCGGTGAGCTTGAACCCGCAATCGCATACGGTGGATGCCTTGGTGCAGATGATTCCTGGACATACGGAGATTTCGACTATCCTTCAATGCAGGAGGTAGTAGGCGAGGATAAGAAGCTTATCGTATTCGGTCTTATGAATGACCAGGTTGGTTACATCCTTCCTGATAACGAATTCAAGAGCCTTCTTGCAGGTGAAAACGAAGAAATCGTTGCATCCGGTAACAAAGCAGGTTCAAACACAATCGAAGCTTTCATCAGACTTATGGAAAAAGTTAAATAAACAAAAAATTAAGGGGTTGTCTTTTGACAACCCCGTTTTTTTGATTATGAAGCCTGTCGGCTTATTATCAGAAGTTTCTTGCAATTGCATTTGCTGTAAGAAGCTTGATAATTGTGCGGAATGAAAAGAGAGACTTTTCTTTTTCAATTTCGCTGAGAATTAATTCCTGAGCCTCATAATACAATTTTTCCTGTGACATAATAATTCATTCCTTTCTTATTTTCGGTAATTTCCTTACCGTGACTTTATTATAGCACCATAAATTTCATTTGTCAAGCATTTTGCACAAAGAAAATATGTACTGTTTGTTAATAATCACGAAACGGTATATTAATAGATGTGAATATTATCAATAGAAAACGGATAAACCGACCTTAATTATTGTTCAAAATGACGAAAACATAAAAAACAACCTCCGCTAAAAATAGCGAAGGTTGTAAATTTTTTACAATTAATATACTTTAAATTCGGAAATTGTGGCAAATTCTCTGGTTTTTTCAATTACGAGCTTAATTCGCCTTGCTTCCATCGGTGCAATTATACAAATCTTCTTTCTGCCGATTGTTGTACCCTTGTATATCTTGTGCCAACGTTTGTCGTAATAATAGTAAAGCGAGAATTTTTCAATCTGCTGTCCTGTGGCAATGTTTTCAGCAAGAACGATTTTGTCAATTGAACGTACTTCTTTCATATCAACGATGATAGAGGTCTTGCGGTTATCAGGCGATGATTTGAAATACGATTTTCCTGAATTAATAAACTTTTCGGAATGAAGCTCGTCACTGCATCCGTTTGAAGTGAATTCAGCACCTTCAGTAAAGTTTTCCTTGAATTCAAGCTCAAGCTGTGCACCGAGGGTGATGAGCTGTTCAAGATCTTTTTTATCAATTCGTCCCGTGTGAGAAGGTGAAACGTTAAGGATAAAAGTACCGTTGTTGCCGACAGATTTGAAATAACTCATAACAGCGGTTGAAAGAACCTGAAGGCTTGGGGTTTCGTGGTCATGGAAAAACCAACCGGGACGCATCTTCATGTCCATAATTGCAGGGAACCAGACAAGCTCCTTTGCTTTTTTAATCTTTTTGCGGCTGCCGAGGTCAGTCTGCACAAGCTTCACAGCAGGTGCATCGTTGATAAGCTCTTTTGGCACAACGCTCCATTCACTCTGTCTGCCGATTCCGGAATGGTTACCGCACCAACGGATATCAGGGCCGCAGTTGCATATCATTGCATTCGGCTGAAGCTCACGGATCGTTTTGTAATATCTTTCCCAATCGTAAGGCTGTTTACCGCTTTCGTCACGCTCAAACCATACGCAGAAGATGTCGCCGTAATTTGTGCAAAGCTCTGTCAGCTGGTTTACGAAAAAGTCGTTGTATTTTTCTGTGCCGAAAGAGGGTTCGTGCATATCGTAGGGTGAAAGGTAGATGCCAAATTTGATATCCTCGTTTCTGCATTCTTCACTGAGCTCCCTGACCATATCGCCTTCGCCGTCAAGCCACGGTGAATTCTTTACGCTGTGCTCGGTATATGCACTCGGCCAGAGGCAGAATCCGTCAGAAAACTTGCAGGTAAGGATAAGCCCTTTCATTCCTGCTGACTTGATTCCCTTGACCCACTGCTTTGCAGAGAAATCTGCAGGCTTGAAGTATTTTTCGGGCTCACGTCCCGAACCCCATTCAGTGTTTGTGAATGTGTTCATTCCGTAGTGAATAAAGGCGATAAACTCTGTATCCATAAATTCGAGCTGTGCCTTTGAGGGGACAACTGAATTAGCTTTTTTGATATAACTCTTGACTGCCATAGCATTAACCTCTGAAAGTTATAATAATTATCTGTTATTGTACCATTTTCAGTACTTAATTGCAATATGCACTTGTTGCAAATTTATGTTCATTATAGTATAATTTGAATATAAAATTATGTGCGGAGAGATTTTATGCTCAGACTTATTACGGGACGCATATCAGGCGGCAAAACAACACGGATTTACGAAAAAATCAGAGCTATGGTTGAAAAGGATGAAAGCGTAATGCTTATCGTCCCGGAGCAGTATTCTTTTAAAACGGAAAAGACTATGCTCGAAATGCTTGGTGCAAAGGGTGCGGACAAGGTCGAAGTGCAGAGCTTCTCTTTCCTTGCCGAAAAGCTCCTTAAAAAATACGGGCTTAATTCTCAGCCACGGCTTGATGACAGCACAAGAGCGTTGATGATGAGTCTTGCTCTTGAGAGTGTTCACGATTCGTTACAGGTGTACGGTAAACACAGATATTCGGCAGCTGTTATAACGCAGATGCTTAAAATGGTCAAGGAATTAAGGCAGTGTTCCGTTTCTGCACAGATGCTTCGAGATGCATCCCTGAAGCTTGGAAACAGCCTCCTTAAGTCAAAAGTAGACGAGCTTTCGCTTGTCACCGAGGCGTACACTGCTATCGTTGAAAACAGTTATTTCGATGAGGAATGCGCGCTTGACGTTCTTTGTCAGGTTATCGATGAGCATAGAGATTTTGCAGGAAAAACAATCTTCTTTGACGGTTTCCGCGGTTATACAAGTCAGCAGCTTGATGTTATGAAACGCATTTTTGCACAGGCTGAGGACGTTTATGTAACGGTATGTGTGGATAAGTCTTCGGCAACTGATGATTTCTCTTCCTTTGCACACACAAAACGCACTTTGCGCAAGCTCATAAATATTGCAAACGAAAATTCAGTTGCAATTGCACCCGTTGAGGTTGCAGATGAATTCAATGATAAAAGATATACTAATCCCGAACTTGCCTTGCTTGAAAAAAGCTTGTTTGAGGATGAGTACGAAACATACGGTGAACCGACAGAGAATGTCATTATCTGCTCTGCGGAAGATTTTGAAAGTGAATGCGATTTTGTTGCCCATACGGTCAAAAAGCTTATCCGTACAGAGAGCTTAAGATGCAGGGATATTGCCATCATCAGCCGAAGTGAGAATAATTATACCCGTCAGCTTCGTGCTGCTCTTAAAAAGAACGGTGTGCCTGTTTTTGATGACAGACGTCAGCCGATACAGACTCAGCCTCTTGTTGAATTTGTGCTGAGTGCCGTGGATATTGCCGTCAGCGGATTTTCCTGTGATTCTGTTATGCGCGTGCTGAAAACGGGACTTACAAACCTTACTGTTGAGGAAATATCCGAGCTTGAAAACTATGCTCTTATGTGGCAGATTAACGGCAACAAGTGGCTTGAAGATTGGACTGCACACCCCGACGGTCTTGGCGAAAAAATGCTCGAAAAAGACCGGGCGAAGCTTGATAAGATAAATCTTTCAAGAAAAGCTGTTGTTGAAGAATTGCAGAAGTTGAGATTTGATCTCAGAGAATGTAACGGTCTTACGGCTGCACAGGCGATTTACCGACTTCTTGTGAAGATGAATGTGCCTGAAAATCTTAAATCGCTTGCGTTGCGGCTTCATGAAAAGGGCGAAACTGACCTTGCGAATGAGCAGGACAGAATATGGGATGTGGTTATCGAAATTCTCGACCGCATCGCATCTTCTCTTGAAAAAACAAGTCTTCAGCCGAAGCGATTCAACGAGCTTCTTAATCTTATTGTGTCAATGTATACAATAGGCAACGTGCCGCAGGGGCTTGACGAAATTGTTATCGGCAGTGCTGACAGAGTGAAAACAACTGCGCCGAAGGTGGTTTTTGCTGTCGGTGTGAATGACGGTTTGTTCCCGATGATTCCTACAGCAAACGGAATCCTTACGGATGAAGACCGCAGAATCCTTTCAGAACTCGACCTTAAAATGGACGATAATTTTGAAGAAAAAATGATGGAAGAGCGTTTTATTGCCTACAGTACGCTCTGCGGTCCGTCAGACAAACTCTATGTCACATATTCGAGAAAGGATATTACGGGAGCACAGCTTACTCATTCGGAGCTTGTGACACAGATCAAGCAGATTTTTCCGAAGGTAACTGTTGTTGATACGGTAGTAACTCCCGAAATTGATTTTGTTGAAGGCGATGCGGCGGCGTTTGAGCTTATGGCAAAGCTGACACCGAAGGGTGGAGTTATGCAAAAAACTCTCGAGAAGTATTTTTCTTCAAGAGATGATTATAAGGACAGAGTTTCTTCTTTGAAACGTGCTGTTAAAAAAGACGGTTTTTCAATAGAAGATAAAGATATTTCAAAAAAGCTTTTCGGAATGGATATGTATATGTCGGCTTCAAGGGTAGAAGTTTTCCATAAATGCCCGTTCCAGTATTTCTGCAAATACGGGCTCAACGCGCAGCCGAGAAAGGTTGCGGAGCTTGACCCGATGCAGAAGGGTACAGCAATTCACTATATCCTTGAAAATCTTATTGCATCATACGGCAGTGACGGTCTTTGTGAAATGGCCAAGGAACAGCGGGATAAGTGCGTTATCGATATGCTTGAAGCTTATTTCAGTGAAATCCTTGTTCCGGGCGAGGATATGGGTGAGCGATTCAATTATCTTTACCGTCAGCTCGGGTTTATTGTCTGCGAGGTTGTGGACAGGCTTGTTGCTGAGTTTTCGGTAAGTGAGTTTGAACCCGTTGCTTTTGAGCTTAAAATAGACAACGACGGCGAAATCCCTGCCTATGAAATTCCGCTTCGTGACGGCGGAACTCTTAAAATCAAAGGTTCAATAGACCGAGTCGATGTTATGACACAGGGCGACGAATCCTTTGTCCGTGTTGTTGACTACAAGTCAGGCGGTAAAAAGTTTGACCTTAACGAAGTTTTCAACGGTCTTAATATGCAGATGCTTATTTATCTTTTTGCAATCTGGAGAAGCGGTTTCAGGGATTATAAGGATATAAAGCCTGCAGGAATTTTGTATATGCCCGTCAACGCTCCGTATGCAAGTGTCGGCCGCGATGAGGGCGAGGACGAAATTCAGGCACAGAAACAGAAAGCGACGAAGATGAGTGGAATGGTGCTTGATGACAGCCGTGTTATCTATGCGATGGACAGCCGTCTTTCGGGCGATATTGTGCCTGCTTCCGTTAAGAAGGACGGCGAAAATTCAGGTACGCTTATCTCACTTAAGCAGATGGGTCTTCTTATGAAGAGGGTGGAAAAAATCCTTGAGGATATGGCGATAAGCCTTCATGAGGGTGAAATTCCTGTCCGTCCCGCATTTGCACAGCTGACCTCAAGCCCGTATCACGATGTCTGCGAATACTGCGATTATAAGGATGTCTGCGGTCTTGATGAAGATACAAAGAAAAAAGAAGTATTTAAAATAAAATACGATGACAGCCTCAGGATGCTTGGAGGTGAGGATGATGCCTGAATGGACCCCAGAACAGAAAAATGCAATAGATTCACGTAACGGTACCGTCCTCGTTTCCGCTGCTGCCGGCTCAGGTAAGACTGCCGTGCTCGTTGAACGTGTTATCCGTCGGCTTATGGATAAGGAAAAGCCTTGTTCTGCGGATAAGCTTCTTATTGTAACTTTCACACGTGCGGCAACTCAGCAGATGAGGGAAAGAATTTTTAAAGCGATCAGCGACGAGCTCCGAAAAAATCCTTCGGACGAACATCTTAAACGTCAGCTTATGATGCTTCCGTTTGCAAAAATCAGCACGATAGACAGCTTCTGCAACGATATTGTGAAGTCGAATTTTCACGAGCTTGAACTTTCTCCTGACTATAAACTCATTGAAGGCGCACAGCTCAAAATCCTTGAAGCTGAAGCTGTCAGCAAAACTCTTGATGAGTTTTATAAAGAAAGTTCGCCTGATTTCTGTGAGCTTGTGAACGTACTCGCAAGCGGTACGGACGACAGTGCGCTCAGTGAATTGATTTTAAAGCTTTATCGCCATTCAATGGCTTTCGCAAGACCTGATGCTTGTCTTGATTCTTTGATGATACCGTATCGCGAGAAATGCTCTTTGGTGCAGAGCTGTTGGGGCGGAATCATTCTTCTTCACGCGCTGAATGTCATCGGCAGATGCGGACGTATTATCGAGAAGATGATTAAATGCCTTGATGAAGATGAAACCGTCAACGAAAAATACGGTGCCTGCGTTCGCGAAACAGATGCTTGCGTCCGTGAACTCTATGAATTAGTGCTCAATAACAAATGGGACGAAACGATTGAAGCTTTGCGAACGCTTAAACTGCCGTCACTCGGCAGACTGCAAAAAGGTTATTCCTCACCGCAGGCTGAATTTATAAAAGCACAGAAAAAGGCAGTTACGGAACAGCTTAAGAAAAAACTTCCGCCGTATTTCTGTGTAACCGAACAAGAACATGAGGATGATATGAAATACCTTGAACCGATGACGGCAAAGCTGATTGCTGTAGTTAAAAGGTATTCGGAAATCCTTTGGGAAGAAAAGAAAAAAATCAACGGTGTCGATTTTTCGGATATAACACATCTTGCGCTGAAGTTGTTGGTTTCGTTTGATGACGACGGTAATGCACAGAAAACGGAACTTGCAAAAGAATTTTCTGAAAGATTCGATGAAATACTCGTCGATGAATTTCAGGATATAAATGAACTGCAGAATACTCTTTTCAGTGCGGTTTCAAAAGACGACAGCAATATGTTTATGGTTGGCGACGTCAAGCAGAGTATTTACCGTTTCCGTCAGGCGATGCCTGAAATATTCCTCAGCCGTCGTGATGTGCTTGAGGATTATGTCGAAAACAATTATCCTGCAAAAATCACGCTTGACCGTAATTTCCGTAGCCGCGAAGGTGTAACCGAAAACATTAATTTCGTTTTCAGTCAGCTTATGTCAGCGGAAGTCGGCGGACTTGATTATGATGAAAAAGAGGCTCTCGTTGCGGGTGCTAAAGATTATAAGGAATGTGATTTTCCTCAGGCTGAGCTTCATATAGTCGGTTCTTTTGAGGACGGTAGCAGTGTCAGCCGTGAAATTGAAGCACAGCATATTGCGCAAACCATTAATTCAATACTCAAAGACGGAATGCTTGTAAGCGATAAGGAAGGCCTGCGACCGGCTACATACAGGGATTTCTGTATTCTTATGCGAGCGACAGGCGGCGGAAGGGCAGAGCTTTATGCAGATGTTCTTGCGCAGAACAACATTCCTGCATATGTTTCAAATAAGACGGGATTTTTCTCTTCAACTGAGGTAAGTGCTGTCATAAATCTTATGAGAATCGTGGACAATCCGCTTCAGGATATACCGCTTCTTGCTGTAATGCTTTCACCGATTTACGGCTTTACGGCAGATGAACTTGCACAGATGCGAATTGACGAAAGAAAGAAACCGCTTTATCACTGTGTCCTTAATGCCGCAGATAACGGCAATAAAAAATGCATCGGATTCCTTGAAAAGATTGATAATCTCAGAATGCTTTCGTCAACTCTTTCCTGTTCGGAATTTGTCCGTGAGCTTTATGAGGTGACAGGATTCAAGGCGATTGCATCAGCACTTAAAAACGGCTCTCAGCGTAATGCAAACCTAAATATGCTTCTGGATTATGCCGTTAAATATGAAGAATCCGGAAAAAGAGGACTTTCGGGTTTTATCAGATTTATTGATAAAGTTCAGCGTCAGGACGGTGACCTCGAAAGTGCATCCGATGTTTCAGAGGCAGCGGATGTTGTAAGAATTATGACGATTCACAAAAGTAAGGGTCTTGAATTTCCTGTCTGTATACTTGCTGATCTTAATAATTCTTTCACGAACGATAATCAGAGAAGTATAGCTGCGTTTCATCCCGATTTTGGTATCTGCTTTGACCGCAGGGATTCGCAGACGAAATGTAAATATTCAACCGTAGGTAAAAAAGCGCTTACACTTGCGGAGAAAGCATCTTCTGCTTCGGAAGAGCTTCGCGTTCTTTATGTTGCGATGACAAGAGCAAAAGAACGTCTTATCTGCGTTACACGTTACGATAATATCGAAAACAAACTGGCAGACCTTGCACTTTGCGTCAGTGAAGAAACATCAATCAATTCTTTTGATGTGCTTAATAAAAACTCAATGGCAGACTGGATTCTTATGTCATTCCTTCGTCATTCCGATGCTTCAAAGCTTCGCGTTTTGGCAGGATATGACGAAATGAAAACCCTGCCTTGTTCGCAAAGACTTTCGGTAAATATTGTAAATTCCGTAAGCGAAGCTGAAAAAACAGCAGAAGCGGAAGATAAAGTAAAACCTGATGAGGATTTACTTGCTGAAATTAAGAAAAGAGTAGAGTATGAGTATCCTTATGCGGACCTTGCCTTCGTTATGGCGAAAAGTGCTCCGTCAGACCTGGATGCACAAGGCTTCAGTACGCAGTATTTCGCCTCAAGAAAACCGCAATTCCTCAGTAAGTCAGGTATGAATCCTGCTTCAAGAGGTACGGCAACCCATAAATTTATGGAATTTTTTGATTACAATGCTCCGTTTGATGTCGATATGCAGATTTCGCGTATGGTTGCGGAAAGACATCTTACCGAAGCTGAGGCGGAAGTGCTTGAGAGAAACAAACTTAAAAAGTTTTTTGAAAGTGAAATTGCACAACGCATTAAAAATTCACCGAAGCTTTTCAGGGAGAAAAAGGTAACTGTCGGTATTAGTGCAGGCGAGCTTTATCCCGAATTGCCCGAAAATCTTCACGGTGAGCTTGTAGTTGTGCAGGGTTACGTCGACTGTGCCTTTGTCGAAAACGGCGAACTTGTTATCGTTGACTACAAAACGGACAGAGGAGTTACGATGCAGGAGCTTTGCGAGCGTTACCGCGGACAGCTTAAAATGTATGAATTCGCCCTTTCCGAGTGTACGGGAATGGCTGTCAGGGGTACCTTGATTTACTCTTTTGAAAACGCAGAATATATTGCTTTATAAAAAATAAAAAAAACAGTTGCATTTTTGAAAATTGTGTGATAAAATAGCTTCTGCGTGAATATTACGAAAGAGGTGACACTAATGAAGGAAGGAATCCATCCTAAGTACGAAAAGACAGTTGTTCGTTGTGCTTGCGGTAATGAGATAGAAACTCGTTCTACCAAGGAGAATTTGCGTGTTGATATTTGCTCAAAATGTCATCCGTTCTTCACAGGTAAGCAGAAGCTTGTTGATACAGGCGGACGTGTTGACCGTTTCAATAAGCGTTTCAATTTGTCAAAATAATTTGATGAAGATTTGGCGGTGCTTTTCTGCACCGCCGTATTTTTTAGGTGGTGACACAGTTGGAATACAGGACAATCCTTAACGAAGCAAGCGATGAGTTCATCGAAAGAAAATCAAGATTCATAGGCTATATAAAGCCCGTGACAACGCAGGAAGAGGCTGTCAACTTTATTAATGAAATAAAGTCAAAACATTGGGATGCGACCCATAATGTTTACGCCTATGTCCTTCGTGAGGGGCAGGTGCGCCGATATTCCGATGACGGCGAGCCTCAGGGTACGGCAGGAATTCCTGTCCTTGATGTTTTGCTTAAAGAAAATGTTACTGACTGTGTTGTTGTAGCAACAAGGTATTTCGGAGGCACACTCCTCGGCGCAGGCGGACTTGTGCGCGCCTATTCACATACGGCGAAGATTGCCGTTGATGCAGGTAAGGTTATAACAATGAAGCTCTGCAAGGTGCTTAAGGTTACCTGTGACTATAATTTTTACGGCAGACTCAATTCATTCATCCCTGAAATGGGCGGAGTGATTGACGACACGGAATTTGCGGATAACGTAACCGTTACCTTCAAATTACCTGTCGGCGATGTGGATTCTTTCGACGCGAAACTTGTTGATATGAGCTTCGGTAAGTTCCATACGGAAGAAATTGGCGAAGAATTTAAATATTTTTAAATTTTTTAAAGGAAAAAGAACTTTTTTGGAGTATATAATAAATAGAGAAGTAAACAGGAGGGATGACAGTGAAAACGGTAAGAGAGATTACTTGCGAAAACGAGCATAAAATCTTAAGTGCAAACGCTTCTTTTGCGGACGAAAGCCGCGGAAGATTGCGCCCTGAGGAAGAGTGTGCGCTCCGCACTTGTTTCCAGCGTGACCGTGACCGTGTAATTCACTCGAATTCTTTCCGCAGACTTAAGCATAAAACCCAGGTTTTTCTGTCGCCTCAGGGTGACTATTACCGCACAAGACTTACTCATACTCTTGAAGTTGCACAGATTGCAAGGACAATCGCAATTGCGCTCGGTCTTAACGAAACTCTCACGGAGGCAATTTCTCTCGGCCACGATTTAGGACATACGCCCTTCGGCCACGCAGGTGAAAGAGCGCTCAACAGTGTTTGCGACGGCGGTTTCCGCCATTATGAGCAGAGTCTGCGTGTTGCAGATGTAATTGAAAAAGAAGGCAGGGGACTTAACCTCACAATGGAAGTGCGCGACGGAATTGAACGTCATACTTCGGGTAAGGAAGCGTTTACCCTTGAGGGCAGAATTGTCCGTCTTGCCGACCGTATTGCATACATAAATCACGACATTGACGATGCCGTCCATGCTCGTGTGCTCAAAGAAACAGATATCCCTGCAGATATCCGTGACACTTTGGGGCAGAATAAATCACAGCGAATCAACAAGCTTGTTCTTTCTGCTGTAAATAACAGTAAAAACGATATCATTCTCGGCGAGGATTGTGCGGATGCTTTTGCAACCCTGCACAGCTTTATGTTCGAAAGAGTGTATACGAATCCCGTTTGTAAGGGCGAGGAAGCAAGAGCGATTGAAATGATCAAATGGCTTTATGAGTACTTCCTCTCAAATCCTGACGAAATGCCGTCAGAGTATAAGGTGATCCGTGAAAAAGAAGGCGTTGAACGTGCAGCCTGTGACTATATCGCAGGAATGACGGACAGGTACGCAGTCCATACTTTCGAAGAACTCTTTGTTCCGCGCTCGTGGGTGGTTATGAAGGGGGATTGAAATGGCAATAAGTGACGAATTCCTCGCTGAGTTAAGAGCAAGGACAGACATCGAAAGTGTTATTTCTCCCTACGTAAATCTTTCAAAAAGAGGCAGGCTCGTTAAGGGTCTTTGCCCTTTTCATAACGAAAAAACACCGTCATTCACCATATATACCGACAGTCAGTCATTCTTCTGCTTCGGTTGCGGTGCAGGCGGAGATGCGATAACCTTTGTCCGCAGGATTGAAAATCTAGACTACGTTGAAGCGGTAAAAGTTCTTGCCGAGCGAGCAGGAATGAAAATGCCCGAGGACGGATACGACGATTCAATCGCAAAGCACAGGCAGAGGATTCTTGCGGCAAACAGGGAAGCGGCAAAGTTTTTTCACAGCACAATGATGTCGCCACAGGGCAAAATAGGCCTTGATTATTTCCTCGGCAGAGGACTTACGATGCAGACAATCAAGCATTTTGGCCTTGGCTATGCGCCCGATTCGTGGGATGCTCTTCTTAAACATATGCGCTCAAAAGGCTTTACAAATCAGGAGCTTTTTGATGCAAACCTTGTAAGAATGAGCACAAAGGGCGAAAGAACACACTATTACGACAATTTCAAAAACAGAGCAATGGTGCCGATTATCGACCTTCGCGGAAATGTAATTGCTTTTGGCGGACGAGTTCTCGACGATTCAAAGCCGAAGTATATCAATACTTCCGACACGATGGTTTACAAAAAAAGTAACGGCGTTTTTGCACTGAATTTTGCGAAAAACGGCAATCCTTCGCAGATGATAGTTGCAGAAGGATATATGGATGTTATCGCTTTGCATCAGGCAGGTTTTACTAATGCAATTGCCTGCCTCGGTACGGCACTTACGCAGGAGCAGGCAAGGCTCGTTGCCCGCTATGCGGATGAGGTTGTACTTTCTTACGACTCGGACGAAGCAGGACAGAAGGCAACAAAACGAGCGATTGAAATTTTCAGCAAAACGGGTGTCAAAATCCGTGTCCTTAAGCTTACGGGCGGTAAGGACCCCGACGAAATTATTAAAAAATTCGGCAAAGAAAAATTCAGGAGCCTTATCGACGGTGCCGCAAACGATATCGAATACAGCATTCTTCGTGAGCGCGATAAATACGACCTCGACTCAATCGACGGTAAAACAAAATTTCTGACGGCAATCGCGGCAACTCTTGCATCGGCAAATCCCATTGAGCAGGACGCCTATGCGGCAAAGCTTGCTTCCGAAATGCAGATAAGTAAGGATGCGATAATGCTTGAAATAAAACGGGCATACAAACGTAAGGCAGAGGCTGATAAAAAGCTTCGTTTTAACGAGATTGTCAAGGAAACCATTACCCCCAAGGATACGATAAATCCCGAAAGGGTAAAGCATATCAGGGCAACAAGGGCGGAAGAAACCTTGCTTTCAAGCCTTATGCTTAATCCTGATTTTTATAAAAAAATTAAGGATGAACTCAGTGAAGATTTGTTTATAACGGACTTTAACAAAAGAGTCTATAAAGCATTATCAACACGCCTGGACGAGGGCAGAAGCATTGAGCTTTCAATGTTCTGTGCAGAATTCACTCCCGAAGAAATGGGCAGACTTGCTCAGTTTGAAGCGATGGGAAGTGCTATCAGCAATACCGTTGCTGAATGCAACGATTGTATAAAAGTTTTAAAACAAGAAAAATCGAAGGCTGCGTCAGTAAATGCGGCGGAGCTCAGCGATGAAGATTTCAGAAATCTGTTCAAAAAGACGGACGACAAATAAAGGAGAACTGTTCATGGAAAAATTAACACCAACACCGACAACGGAGAAAAAATCACCCCTTAAGCTCCTTCTTGAAAAGGGCAAGGTGACGGGAAAGCTCACTTCTCAGGAAATTGACCAGGCTCTTATTGATATGGATATCGATATTGAAGAGCTTGACAAATTTTATGAAACTCTTGAAAATCAGAATATTGAGCTTATCGATGACCTTTCAAACATCGACCTTGAAAGCGTAGATTTCAATATGGATATGCCGAAATCTGCCGAACTTTCAACAGAGGATGTTGACGACAAGGGTCAGGGTAATGACGACCCCGTTAAGGTTTACCTTAAGGAAATCGGCCGTATTCCTCTTCTTACTGCAGAAGAAGAAATCGAACTTGCTGTCCGTATCGTTGATGACGACGAAAGCGCAAAGAAAAGACTTGCTGAAGCTAACCTTCGTCTTGTTGTTTCAATCGCAAAGAGATATGTCGGCAGAGGTATGCACTTCCTTGACCTCATTCAGGAGGGTAACCTCGGTCTTATCAAGGCGGTTGATAAGTTCGACTATACAAAGGGCTTCAAGTTCTCAACTTATGCAACATGGTGGATCAGACAGGCTATCACAAGAGCTATCGCTGACCAGGCAAGAACAATCCGTATTCCTGTTCATATGGTTGAAACAATCAATAAGGTTAAAAAGACAAACAGCCAGCTTCTTCATAAAAACGGCAGAGATCCGAGTGCTGAAGAAATTGCAGCCGAGCTTGGAATGCCCGTTGCAAAGGTAAGGGAAATCCTCCGTGTTGCTCAGGAGCCGGTTTCTCTTGAAACACCGATCGGTGAAGAGGAAGACAGCCATCTTGGCGATTTCATTCCTGACGACGATGCTCCGGCACCGGCAGACGCAGCTTCAATTCTTCTTCTTAAGGAACAGCTTGACGAGGTTCTTAAGACTCTTACTCCGAGAGAGGCAAAGGTTCTTATGCTCCGCTTCGGTCTTGAAGGCGGACATCCTCATACTCTTGAAGAGGTTGGCAAGGAATTTGACGTTACACGTGAAAGAATACGCCAGATCGAAGCTAAGGCACTTCGCAAGCTTCGTCATCCCAGCCGCTCAAAGAAATTGAAGGATTTTGTTGACTAATGGAAAACCTGACTGATATAAGAACAATAAAAGCTGTTATCGCGCGCCACGGTTTCACCTTTTCCAAGGGCTTGGGACAAAACTTTCTTACCGATGAAAGCGTGCCCGAGCAAATAGCGGAGGAGAGCCTCGTAGATGAAAACACGGGTGCTGTGGAGATAGGTCCCGGTATAGGTACGCTTACATACGAGCTCGCCGCCCGTTATGAAAATGTGCTCGCCGTGGAGCTTGACAAAGGACTTATCCCCGTTCTCGCCTTTACGCTGGGCGAGTACCATAACGTCAAAATAATCAACGACGATATTATGAAGTGCGACATTGCCGAAATAACGGCTCACTACCTTGATGGCGGTCTTTCGGTGTGCGCAAACCTTCCCTATTATAT
>JAZSID010000031.1:0-13706 GCA_045533625.1 Acutalibacteraceae bacterium
TGTGTATTAAGCGGACTGATACAGGCTTCGGGCTGGAACTGAGTTGTAACAAGAAGCTTGTCCTCATATTTCATACCCTCGCAGGTACCGTCATTTGCATTTACAAAGCTTTCGAATCCGCAGTCAAGACTCTTTGCAACAACCTCGTAGCCGTGGTTCTGGCTCGTGATGTAAGTCTTGCCCGATTCTGTGCTCTTAACCGGCTGGTTAGCACCGCGGTGACCGTACTGAAGCTTTACTGTTTCTCCGCCGAGAGCAAGAGCTGCAAGCTGGTGGCCAAGACCGATACCAAGCATCGGAGCTTTGCCGATGAGCTTTTTGATTTCTTCAACAGCAGCCATATTATCCTTCGGGTCTGCAGGACCGTTCGAAAGAACTATTCCGTCTGCACCGAGTGCGAGGATTTCATCCGCAGATGTATTATAAGGAACAACCGTCACGTCGCAACCACGCTTTGTAAGCTCAGCAACTGTAGCCTTAGTCTTTCCAAAGTCAACAACTGCAACTTTCTTGCTGTGTGCTTCTGAATCAACCGTGTAAGCTTCCTTTGTGCTTACTGTTGCAACTGCATCTGTAATTTTATAAGCTTTGAGTTCATCAAAATCAACAGTTGACGGGTCGTCAACGATTTTTGCATTCATAACGCCATTGTCACGGATAACGCGTGTGATTTCACGTGTGTCAACACCGCATACACCAACGATACCCTGCTTCTTAAGATACTCGTCAAGAGTGTACTCACATCTGAAGTTTGAGGGAGCATCACACCACTCACGGACAACATAAGCCTTGATGTATGACTTGTCACTCTCGAAATCTTCTTCCATAATGCCGTAGTTTCCGATAAGCGGGAAAGTGTGCATTACTATCTGTCCGTAATATGTCGGGTCAGTAAGTGTTTCAACATAAGCACCCATTCCTGTGGTGAAAACAAACTCGCCTGTTACTTCGCCTTCAGCTCCGAATCTTTCACCCTCAAAAACATGACCGTCTTCAAGAACAATGTAAACTTTTTTCATCCGAAAACCTCCTATCAAAGTGTCGCAGCCATAACGGCTTTGATCGTATGCATTCTGTTTTCTGCCTCTTCGAAAACGATTGATTTTTCACTTTCGAAAACTTCGTCCGTAACTTCCATTGCATCACGTCCGAATTTTTCGCCCATTTCCTTACCTACCGCTGTTTTGTGGTCGTGGTAAGCAGGAAGACAGTGCATAAACACAACGTTTTCTGCAGCCGCATCCATAAGTGTTTTGTTCACCTGGTACGGTGCAAGGTCATTGATTCTCTCCTGCCATACTTCGATCGGCTCGCCCATTGAAACCCAGACATCCGTGTAAATTACGTTTGCATCCTTAACAGCTTCAATCGGGTCCTCGCAGAAGCGGATAACAGAGCCTGTTTCCTTTGCGATTTCAAGGCATTCGTCAACGAGTGCCTTGTCCGGGAAGTACTTTGCAGGTGCGGCTGCGGTGAAGTTAAGACCCATCTTTGCACAGCCAACCATAAGTGAATTACCCATATTGTAACGGGCATCGCCCATATAGACGAAATTTATACCTTTAAGGTAACCGAAATGTTCCTTGATTGTAAGGAAATCGGCTAATATCTGAGTCGGGTGGAATTCGTTTGTAAGACCGTTCCATACGGGAACCTTTGAATACTTTGCAAGCTCTTCAACAAGCTCCTGGCCGTAGCCTCTGTATTCAATTCCGTCAAACATTCCTGCAAGAACTCTTGCCGTGTCTGCAATGCTTTCTTTCTTACCGATCTGTGATCCCTCAGCAAGATAAGTTGAGCCCATGCCAAGGTCACTTGCGGCAACTTCGAAGCTGCAACGTGTTCTTGTACTTGTCTTTTCAAAGATGAGAGCGATATTCTTGCCCTCGTGGATTCTGTGGGCTGTTCCAGCCTTTTTCTTTGCCTTAAGTTCTGCGGCAAGGTCGATAAGATACCCTATTTCCTCGCTTGTGAAATCAAGCAATTTCAGGAAATCTCTACCCTTCAAGTTTACCATTTGTAGTCCTCCAATATTCGAAAAAGAGGGCGGATAAAATAATCCACCCTTTTTTATCAATCGATAAAAGTGCTTACATATTCAATCTGCTTCTCAACAGAGTCAATACCTGTACCACCTGCAGAGATTCTTTTAGCAACGCAGGTTTCGAGAGATATTTCTTTGTAGAGGTCTTCGCAGAAAATGTCACTGTATTTATTATAATCCTCAAGTGACATTGTTTCAAGCACTAAATTATTATCTATGCAATATGCAACAATCTGACCGACGATTTTGTACGCACTTCTGAAAGGCATACCCTTCTTTGTAAGATAGTCTGCAAGGTCAGTTGCGTTAATAAAACCTTTCTGTGCCGCAGAGTACATATTGTCTGTAAGCACAGTCATAGTTTCAATCATAGGTGCAAACACCTTAAGGCACTTCTTAACTGTGTCAATGCTGTCAAAGATACATTCCTTGTCTTCCTGCATATCCTTGTTATAAGCAAGAGGAATACCCTTGAGCACCGTGAGCATTGTGAAAAGGTCACCGTAAACGCGTCCTGTCTTTCCGCGGACAAGCTCTGCCATATCAGGATTCTTCTTCTGCGGCATAATGCTTGAGCCTGTTGTGTAGCTGTCGTCAAGCTCAATAAACTTGAATTCCCAGCTTGACCAGAGGATGATTTCCTCTGAAAAACGTGAAAGGTGCATCATAATTGTTGAATAAGCCGCCATAAGCTCAACGCAGAAATCACGGTCAGAAACACCGTCGATACTGTTAAGAGTAATGCCGTCAAAGCCGAGAGCTTCAGCAACGAATTCACGGTTTGTGTTATATGTTGTACCTGAAAGAGCACAGGAGCCGAGAGGAGAATAATTCATTCTCTTAAGAGCGTCCTCAAGTCTGCCGATGTCACGTGTAAACATCATCGCATAAGCGAGAAGATGATGGGCGAATGTAATCGGCTGTGCTCTCTGCAGATGTGTATATCCGGGAAGAATGGAAGTTTTGTGAGCTTTTGCCTGCACAAGGATTGCCGCAAGAAGCTTCTTGACAAGGGCTATAATCTCGTTTGTTTCGTCACGAAGGAAAAGACGGATATCAACCGCAACCTGGTCGTTGCGGCTTCTTGCCGTATGAAGTCTTTTGCCGACGTCGCCGATACGCTTTGTAAGCTCGGATTCAACGAACATATGAATATCTTCAGCGTCCATGTCAAAAGCAAGGTCACCGCTGTTAAGGTCATCAAGAATAGACTGAAGACCTGCGGTTATCTTATCACAGTCGTCATCGCTGATAATGCCCTGCATAGCAAGCATTGCCGCGTGCTTCATTGAGCCTGTGATATCCTGCTTATACATTTTGCAGTCAAAATGAATGGAAGAGTTAAAATCGTCAGCCTCTTTGTCAAGTGCCTTCTGGAATCTTCCTGCCCACATTTTTTCCATGGTAACTTCTCCGAAATGATTAATTGATTATTTAAGGTTATTCTTAGCCTTCATCTTAGCATAAACCTTGATGGGAAGACCGTAGAGGTTGATAAATCCTGCTGAATCAGCCTGATTGTAAACGTTATCCTCGTCGAATGTTGCGATCTCGGGATCGTAGAGTGAGAACGGTGATGTAACACCTGCATTGATCATGTTACCCTTGTAAAGCTTGAGCTTAACGTCACCTGTAACTGTCTTCTGTGTTTCCTTAACGAAAGCAAGGATAGCATCTGTAAGCGGTGTGTACCACTGTGCGTTATATGTAAGCTCAGCAAGCTTCTGAGCAACGAGTGTCTTATAGTGTGCTGTTTCCTTGTCAAGTGTGATTGATTCAAGAACTTCGTGAGCCTTGTAGAGGATTGCACCGCCCGGAGTTTCATAAACGCCACGGCATTTCATACCAACAAGTCTGTTTTCAACGATATCAAGAAGACCGATACCGTTTGCGCCGCCGAGCTCATTGAGCTTCTCAACGAGTGAAACTGCATCCATTTCTACGCCGTCAATAGCTGTGGGAACACCCTTTTCGAAGTGAACTGTAACATATGTCGGTACATCGGGAGCCATTTCGGGAGAAACACCCATCTCAAGGAAGCCTTCCTTGTTGTAAAGCGGCTCGTTTGCAGGATCTTCAAGGTCAAGACCTTCGTGTGAAAGGTGCCAGATGTTCTTATCCTTTGAATAGTTTGTTTCACGGCTGATCTTAAGAGGAACATTGTGTGCCTCAGCGTACTCGATTTCTTCCTCACGTGACTTGATGTCCCACTCTCTCCACGGAGCGATAATGGGCATATCCGGTGCGAAAGCCTTGATAGCAAGCTCGAATCTTACCTGGTCATTACCCTTACCTGTGCAACCGTGGCAGATAGCGTCTGCGCCTTCAGCGATTGCGATTTCAGCAATTCTCTTTGCGATGGGAGGACGAGCGTAAGCTGTACCGAGGAGATAATCCTCATACTTTGCGCCTGCCTGGATACCCGGGAATACATAGTCCTCAAGGAATTCCTTTGTAAGGTCCTCAATATAAATCTTTGAAGCACCTGTCTTGATAGCCTTTTCTTCAAGACCCTCAAGCTCGCTTGCCTGACCAACGTTACCTGAAACTGCGATAACTTCACAGTTGTTGTAGTTTTCCTTGAGCCAAGGGATGATGATTGATGTATCAAGACCGCCTGAGTAAGCAAGGACAACCTTCTTTATGTTTTCTTTATTCATAATAAAACCTCCAATATGCATTTCTGCCAACGTTTATGCACATATATTAGCACGTTATGCATAAATATGCAACAGAAAAATTACAAAAAATCACTTTTTGTAAACCTGCACAAGCCACCGCAAAAGAAAGCAGATAATCTATGCAAATTTACGAGTTCATATAAATATAACACTTTTTTCGCCCGATTTCAACAGTTTCAGGCAAATTTGATGCAAGAAATTTTCATATATTTTCCGCTGCATTTCTGTTTTTGAATATTATTCATAATTGTTGCATAAATCTCAATTTTCTGCATATTTTTGCAACTTTGCATAAATCATAGTCTGCACAGCTAAATCTATCTTCTTTGTTGCGGTGAAGCACACATATGACAAAAGACCGCGTGAAGCGGTCTTTTAAAAAACATTTATCAAATTAAAGAAGTGCTGATGTGAGAAGAACAAGGACTGCATAAGCACCGACAAAAGGAAGAATTATCGGAGCAAAAGGAAGAACAAGAAGCGAACCGAGAACACCTGTGCTTACCTTGATAAACATTGTGCTTTCTGCTTCGGAAATATTTTGCCAGCTGAAATGAATGTCGTTGCCGTCAACGTAAATTGAGTCAACACCCATCGCAGCCTTGCTGCCAGCCTTTGCAAGTCCGCACTCTGCAAGTCCGTCTGCAACAAGCTTTGCCATTTCTTTGTCCTTAAATGTAATACGACCTGTCAGGCGAAGTTCGTCTGCCGGCTCTTCCTGACGAAGATGTCCGTTCTTAAAGCCCGTACACCACCAGTATTTGTCATACTCTCTTGTAAATTCACGGTTCCAGTTTCCGTTTATATCCTCGTGCCAGAGAGTCATTTCCATATTAAGCCAGTCTTCCTCTGCAGGGCAGTTGAAGAATGTCCACTCATCGATACCCTTATCTGAGTGCTCTTTGGTGTAAATTCCGACTTCACCGCCGTAGAAAACGAGTCCGTACTGACCCTTCCACATCTGGAGCATCCAATCCTTGTTCTCATAAGTAAAGAAAACACGGATATAGTCGTACTCAAGAAGAATGTAGGGTGAAACAAAGTCGTAAATCTTACCGAAACCGAAATTATACTGCCATGCATCCTTGTCGTTTGTGTAATAATAATCGTCAATATAGCTGTACTGATAGCTGAGTACCTGCTTATCCTCAAGAAGATTTCTGAGGAAGTTGTTTTGTCTTACAACATTGATTGTAAACTCACCGCTGAGAACTTCGCCGTCAACAACAGTTGCCGCCGCAATTGTAACAACGCCTACCGAAACACCTTTTACCACACCGTTGTGGTCAACAGTTGCAATACTTTCGTCTGTAGATGCCCAATATATTACAGGCTGTTCTTCAACATTTGTTACCGTCGCTGTCATCTGAATTGTTTTTCTTCTGGCTACTGTAAGATTGTCGCTCTTGATAACGAGTGCGTGTCCCGCACTTTCTGACGGAACCGTCTTTTTAAGTGCAACCGCATTCAAGGGTGAAACGGACGCAACCATAATCAGCACAAGCACGAGCGCAATGAATCTTACTGCTTTCTTTGTGTTTTTCATAACTTACCTCCCGATTATATTTATATTGTTCTGCCTTATCAAAAATGCAAGCCATTCTACCACAATAAAAAAGACCTGTCAATAAACAGCTATGAAAAAATTTCATTTAAATATTGATATTAAAAAACTTTTATGGTATACTACATTGATTTTTGTTCTGACAGTGTCAGGATTTTACACACGGCATATTATAATAAAAATGTATTTCATTCAGGAGTAGTTCAAATGATTTATAACAATGTTTTGGAGGCAATGGGTAACACACCTCTTATAAGACTCGCAAATATGGTTGACCCCGACAGTGCTGAAATCCTCGTTAAGTACGAAGGTCTTAATGTCGGCGGTTCAATCAAAACAAGAACTGCATATAATATGATTGTTGATGCTGAAAAACGCGGCGTGATCAACAAAGATACAATTATCGTTGAGCCGACAAGCGGCAATCAGGGAATCGGACTTGCGCTCGTCAGTGCAGTAAGAGGATACAAGGCTATTATCATTATGCCCGATTCCGTCAGCGAAGAAAGAAGAAAAATCGTTGAGCATTACGGTGCGGAAGTTATTTACGTACACGATGCAGGCAATATCGGCGATTGCATTGACGAATGCCTTAAGCTCGCCCTTAAGATGCGTGACGAAAACCCGAACGTTTTCGTTCCTCAGCAGTTTGGAAACCCCGCAAACGTTGCAATCCAGCGTGAGCAGACAGGTGTCGACGCCCATGCTAAGGTTGACGGACCGATTCACGGCTTCTGCTCGGGTATCGGCACCGGCGGTACAATCACGGGCATCGACGAAACTCTTAAGGAGAAAAATCCCGACATCGAAATCTGGGCTGTTGAGCCTGAACACGCCGCAATCCTTTCAGGCGGCTCAATCGGCACTCACATTCAGATGGGTATCGGTGACGGACTTATCCCGGCAATTCTCAACACTTCAATTTACAATGATGTTTGCATCATCAAGGACGAAGAGGCTTTGCAGACGGCACGTGACCTTGCTTCAAAAGAAGGCATTATGTGCGGAATTTCAAGCGGTACAAACGTTGCGGCCGCAATGAAACTCGCAAAAAAACTCGGCAAGGGCAAAACGGTTGTCACAGTCCTTCCCGACACCGCAGAGAGATATTTCTCTACTCCCCTTTTTGAATAAAAATCATCCCTGACTCAGTGAGTCAGGGATTTTTGTTTATATATTAAAGATATTCAAACCGCTAACAAGTGAAACTTTGTTTTCACCGTAACTGAATTTTGCATCAACACCATCAGGAATATCGACTTCAACCGAAATACAGCCGTTTTCGCGTTTCCAACCGACGGAAATTTCACCGTTAGGAGTGGTAATATGTCCCTTTGCAAAATCAAGAGTATCCGCAAAGGTGGGTTCGATTATCACTTCATTGTATCTTACTGAGTCTTCGGTCTGCTTAATGCCGAGAATATCCCTGAAAAGATAAACCGTGCTTGCGCCGAACATCGGATGAGAATGAGATGATTCAGCATTCCAGTTTTCCCAGATTGTTGTTGCGCCTGCTTTTCGCATAGTTTCAAATGAAACCGTGTTTTTGTTTGCAAGAAGCTGGGTTGCAAGATTACCGTTATCCGATGAGTAGAGAACATTCATAAGGCTGAACGTGCCGAAGATACCTGTATCAAACTGCTGAAGCGAAGTGTATTTTTCAACAAGCTTTTCAATAGTTCTTTCGTCCCCTGCTCCGCACTCTGCCGCAAAAGCATCTGCACCCTGAAGACAGGAAAGGAAGCTTCCGTTGCCGTCGGCATACGCCTTCTTGACAGCTTCTGTATGCTCTGAAATCATATTTTCGTAATCTGCTGTATCAATGCCGATAACTTTGCAGAGCTGAACAAGCATTTTAAGCTGAATTATATATAATGTCGTATTGACAAACGGTTCGGGAATCGTAACCTTTTCAGGAGTACACCAGTCGCCAAGGCACCAGCCGTCCTTTTCTTCGCGGACAATAAGCCCGTCCTCGCAACGACTTTCCATATATTCAACGAACTTTGCCATATTGGGATAAATTTCTTTAAGTGCTTCAACATCACCGTAGTGACGGTAGAAATTATACGGCACAACTATCATCGCGCCGCCCCAACCCGCCGGACCGCCGCCACCGCCGCCGAAGGGTGCTGTGTGCTGAACGTGACCCGTCAGCTGATCCTGACAGTCTTTGATATCCTCAATCCATTTTCTGTACATAGCTTCTGCGTCAAACTCAGTCATGACTGCATCGCAGGTAAGCATTCCGTCGCCCGTATAACCGAGGCGTTCACGGTGCGGACAGTCTGACGGGATACAGCCGTGAGTGTTGCCGAGCTGTGTATTCACAAAAGCCTTGTAATACCAGTTGAGTGTTTCATCACTGCATTCAAATGATGACGTAACAGCCATATCCGTATGAATAACGCGCACCTCTGCGACCTCACAGTTATTGCTGACTGCAAAATACTGAAAACCGTGCCACGCGAAATAAGGATGATAAAGCTCGTCTGAATCGTCCGTTATTGCAAAATAGCGCTGTCTTTGTTCTCCGTAGCCGACGGATGTATTGTCAATATCGAGGTTTTCATCAAGCTCCTCTGCACATTCGTACCAGAGCTGCTCGGATTTCTCTTTACAGCGAAGGACAGGATAACCCGTTATGTTTCTTTCCACCTTATATACGTTATATGTATCGGCTTCTTTGACAAGCTCGGGCTTCAGAGTTTCAACAACCTTGTCCGACGGGCAGGTCTGAACAAGATAATCGCTCAGAGGCGGTGTCACGATATCGGGTTTTGCCCAACCGTGCTTCTGTGCGTCAAGAGTATTCCACTTTCTGTCGAATCTTGAAAAATCGTGATGCTCACCGTGGAAAAGATTTGACTTAACAAAAAATCCTCTTTTATAAAGTGTGTTTGCATCGGAAAGAAGCTGGGTACCATCTTCGAAATCAATTTTATAGCAGAGCTTGATTTTTCCGTAGCTGACATTTCCTTCGCCTTTTCTTAAAAGCTGATGATAAAATCCGCCGCCGACCATTACGCCGAGAACATTTTCGCCCTCGCGCAGGTACTTTGTAATGTCATATTTCATTACGTGAATTCTGTGTGAAAAAACGTCATTCAAAGGATAGGAAAGTACCATATCCGGACGGTTGTGATAGTCAGTATAGGCAGGAGCAAATTCATCCTCGCTCACACGCTGTCCGTTGATATACAAAATAAAATAGCCCAATCCGCAGATTGTTATTTCTGCAGACTGAGCCTTATTGTTTATAAATTCAGCACGAAAAAGAGCCGCGTCGGCGTCACTCTTTGGGCATATCCATCTTGCGTCTGAAAAAATTTCTTTATGTGTCATAGTATCGCCTCCGAAAAGATGATACTACATCAAAAGAAATTTTACAACACAAAATTATAATTCTTCAACGGAAACAATTCCTTCAGCCGTTGAAATCGCCGTCATAATCTTATCGTGCGAAATCTTTTTAGGAAGCTGAAGCTGGAAAATCGCACAGGCATTATTTCCCGATTTTGTAATTTCAAGGTCAATTATAACGATTCTGTAACCCTTGATTAGGCGGATAACGTTATCAAGATTTTCGTTATCCTCATATTCAACATAAATATTGAGATTTCTTGAATTAACAAGAATCCAATATTCAAACTTAACAAAAAAGATTTCAGCAATAACAATGACAAGCGTTGCAATCACAGCCGCTTCATAATATCCGGCACCGATTGCAAGTCCGATTATCGCGCAAGTCCAAAGACCTGCCGCTGTTGTGAGACCCTTAACCTGACGGCGTTTTGTTACGATGATTGCACCTGCACCGATGAAACCGATACCTGCAACAACCTGCGCGCCGAGCCTGCCGATATCCGTATAAAGGTTCAGGTCGTAAAACAAAAACTGGCTCGTAAGAGTTGTCATTGATGCACCGAGGCAGATAAGAATATGGGTACGGAAGCCTGCGGGACGGCGCTTATGCTCACGCTCGATACCGATTATGCCGCCGCACATAACAGCAAGGAAAAGGCGGAAGAGCACGGAAACGGTTGTAACATCTCTTAAGAAATCAAGAAAACCAAGCATTCTTCACCCTCCCTTATATTTCGTCAACAAGAGTGACGTAATCGAGCTTTGAAATTTTCGACATAACGTGGGAATGGGTTTCGCCCTTCGGAAGTCCCATCGATATAACCGCACCGATGACAACACCGTTGGACTGTTTTTCCCTATGCGTATCAACGTCGAAAATCTGAATATTCAGAGCTTTGATTGTGCCGATAATTTCGCCGAGGTTATCCATTCTGTCAAACTCAACGTAGAGATCCATATTCCTTGCGTTGGCAATTACCCACGCACCGAGCTTGTTGAAAATCGTTGTTGTGATAAGAATAAGAAGGAAGCCGAAAACGGCACACTCATAAAAACCCGAGCCGATCGCAAGACCCATACAAGCCGAAGCCCAGAGACCTGCCGCAGTTGTAAGTCCCTTTACTTCCTGACGTCCGGTAACGATAATTGTACCTGCGCCGAGGAAACCGATTCCGTTGATTACCTGCGCACCGAAACGCGAAACGTCCGTTTTAATTCCGACTTTGTCTGCAATTTCTGCCCAGAGACCTGAAAGAAGGTTTGCTTCATACTGGCTCAGTACCATGGTAAGTGCCGCGCCGAGACAAACAATCATATAAGTTCGGCTTCCTGCCGCACGGTGCTTTTGTCCGCGTTCAAGGCCGATAAGTCCGCCGAAGAACACAGCCATAAGAATCTTGATTATCAGTGCAGGAAACGTAACCTGACGGAACGGATCCAACCAAGGGATCAAAGAATCCATAACAAACCCTCCTTTTTCCTATATAATATGCTAACGGACGTGATTATATGTTCACGCCCGTTGAGTTATAATGTCATATAGTACTATAATTTTCATCATTTGTCAAGTTTATGTGTGAATTTTTAATATAAGAAAGAGAATTATAATTTCGGGTGATATTATGAACAATGAAAACGGCAGGGTTTACCGCAAAATTGATGAGGCAGTTTGCGGTCAGCCCGAAACCTGCGACGAAATCCTGCACAAATACGGCACATATAACATTCAGCCGACAGCGGACAGCGACAACAGCTTCCCGAAAATTTCTCACGGTCTGCCGACAAGCAGGAAGAAAAAACATTATAAAGGGTTCGGTTACGAAACAGAAAAAAAGAGTTAAAATAAAAACCAACAGATTCAAAAAAGAATTTGTTGGTTTTACGCTTCAGTATATAATTCATCTAAATTCCATCTCAACGGGTTTTCTGATATATATCTGAGATGCAATAAATAGTCTTCCTGATCTCTGATTATATGGTCATTAAAACTGCGTTGCCATATATTATATCCGTATTCTTTATTGCAAAAGCGCTTTAGCGTTGAAACAAACCTCGGCACTATTGAATGCTGTTTTGTAGGGGACGACGTCCTCGACGTCCCAACATCATATACCATCAACATAATGTGTATATGATTAGGCATAATGGTGTACGCTTCAACAACTATATCTTCATAAAAATCTGACAACTGATTTATATATTTATCTGCAATTCTTCCATATCCCGATAACTCTATATTACATAGGGCGTCGAGGACGTCGCCCCCTACGATACGCGATAACAAATTTTTTCTTTTTTCCGTACAAATTGTTATAAAATAAGCTCCTGCTGTACTATAATCAAAATCCTGTAATCTTGGATTTTTTCTTTTTGTGAAATCATCTTTCATATTCTAATTATCTGAGCAAACATTTTTCTTTTTAAAAAGCGCTCTTCTTTTTTCTGCAAGTTTTTTTCTTCTTTCTTCCGTTTCATCTTTGAGGATAACGGCTTCTCCGTCATTGATTGAAACGAGGTCGCCTTCTTTCACACCTTCGGGAAGTTTGCCTGTTTCAATATTTACCGTCTTCCCGTTTTCATCCTCACAGACGGCAAAACCTTCTTCAATTCTGTCAACCGAATATTTCAAATCAATCACTCGCAATTTTCAACATAATGTTTTATCGCCGCAACGGTTTCTTCGCTTATAACGTGTTCGATTTTACACGCGTCCTCCGATGCAACATCCCTTGAAACACCGAGGCGCACAAGCAATTCCGTCAGCATTGTGTGACGCTGATATATTTTCTCCGCAACGTCCTTGCCGACCTCCGTCAGGCTGAGGTGACCCTCCGCATCGACGGTCACATATCCGCCGTTCTTAAGAAGTCCAATCGCACGGCTGACGCTCGGCTTTGAATATCCCATATACTCACACACGTCTATTGAACGCACGGCACAGCTTTTTTTAGTTAATACATATATAGATTCAAGGTACATTTCGCCCGATTCCTGCAAATGCATAATCACACCTCCTGTGACTTTTATATGATACCATAAAATCGGCTTTTTTTCAAGTTATATCTGAACTGTATTTGTTGAAACTGACAATCAGAATGTTTGAAAGGCTGAATATACCGTTAAGGGATATTCTACAACATTTGGTTTGTGGAGGATAATTTTTTCTGCATTTAGTGGATAGGAAAATTCCACTTACATTTATTCTTCATCAATCGACAAATCCTGCTTTTATACTCCCCTTTTCGCAATCCATAAAAACACAACAATCCTGTGCTTTAAAAATGTATTTTACGACATATTTCTGTTTCTTTCGTTTTTCTTTGCAAATCCGCTTCGTCATTATTGCAAAAAAACACAAACTATATTGACAACTCTCTGTTACGGGTGTATGATATTAGCGAAACGTGAATTAAATTCACATTGTTGGAAGGTTTATTATGAAAGTTTTATATTCAATTACAAAAGGCGCGCTTGTTCTTGACGACGGAAACTTCATTCTTACATACGGTATTGAAGCAACAGACGGTGAAAACAGTTCCCCTCTTTCACAATTTACAGACGTTTCCGTCAGCAGAAGTACAACCGAAAGAATTGTTTCTGTTCTTAATTCCTGCGAAGTTGAGCTCTGCCACTTCCACGACGTTGTAATTGATGAACTTAACAGATAAAAAAGGATTGGTCGCGGTTGCAACCAATCCTCTGTTTTTATTTTGTAACTGTTTCTTTCTTTGCTTTCTTTTCAGGCTTTGCATTAAGCTGAGCAATCTGCTTATTGATATCATTCTTACCCTTGTGGTGGAACGGGAAAATTTTAAGGACAACCCAACCGATCGCAGCACCTGCTGCGTTAAGAACAGTGTCTGCCATTGTGTCCATAATCGGCCAACGTTCAGGATAAATCGGATCGAACAGAGTTGCTTCCTTCTGTGTGCCTACAGCAAGCTCATAACACCAATGCTGTGCATCTCCGATAGCTCCTGTTTCAGGGTTACACATAAACTGATCTGCAAAGAACTCAAAAAGCTCCCAACAGATTGTAGAGAAAAGTGCA
>JAZSID010000108.1:0-13642 GCA_045533625.1 Acutalibacteraceae bacterium
TTTCAAATTTCAAGAAATGATAACAAATAAGTTTGTTCAATCTATTGCATTCTTCATTCCAAATCCTCTGAAAGAGGAAAATATAGTCCTTGAAGCAAGGCAAGGCGTAGCCGTAGAATATCTCACGGCATAACAAAAAAGAGCAGGCTCAAAACCTGCTCGATACATAACAATATTAACTATGAGGAAATGTAAAAAAGAAAAGTGAGTATTCACTTGTGTTATGAATACTCACTATGGTCCGAGTGGCGAGACTCGAACTCACGGCCTCTTGAACCCCATTCAAGCACGCTACCACCTGCGCTACACCCGGATGCTTGATTATTGTACCACAAAAAACTGATTTGTCAACTGTTTTATTAAAATATTTTTAATAAAATTATAATTAAACAGCCGACTGTTACAATCGGCTGTTTAACACATTATAAAACATTTTTTCTTGACTTTGGTTTCTTTGAAAAAAGAAGCAATAACGGGAATATCTCAAGTCTGCCGAACAGCATATCAATTATGAATATACACTTTGAGAACCAACTGTAAACTGAAAAATTCCCTATTGGACCAACAGCACCCAAACCTGGTCCGATATTATTCAGAGTTGCAATAACACCCGTAAAATTACTTACAAGATCAACATTATCAAACGAAACAAGAACAACAGACACTGCCAGAATAATGATATAAAGACACATATAAACACTTGTGCTTTGCATAACATCATCTGTAACACGTTTTCCGTCAAATGTAACAACATTTACACTCCTCGGATGAAGAAGATGCTTCAGTTCTCTTTTTGCATTTTTAAAAACAAGAATTACTCTGGCTACTTTAATTCCGCCGCCCGTACTTCCGGCACAAGAACCGATACACATAACAACCAGAAGTATAACCTTACTGAGATCAGGCCATTGATTAAAATCTGTTGTTGAGAATCCGGTTGTGGTCATTATTGAACTTACCTGGAAAGCAGCATGGCGCAAAGCATCTGCACCTGACGCAAAAAGTGTTCTGATATCGACCGCAATAAGCATAACAGCAGTAAACATAATCAACATATATGTACGCAATTCTTCACTCTTGAGTACAGCTTTAAAATTGCCACACAAAAGCAGGAAATATAAATTGAAATTTATACCAAACAATGCCATAAACGCGGTAATTACACCCTGAATATAATTGCTATATCCCGCGATACTGTCGTTTTTTATACCGAATCCACCGGTGCCGGCAGTTCCGAATGTATGCGTAACGCTGTCAAAAAAAGGCATACCGCCGATCAGGAGCATAATTATCTCAATCAATGTAAGAGCAAGATATATGCCGTAAAGAATTCTTGCAGTAGAAAGTGACTTAGGAACAAGTTTTCCGACATCCGGTCCCGGACTTTCCGCCCTCATAAGATGAAGGTCTCCACCACCACCGGCAAGAGGAAGAACGGCCATAACAAATACAAGTACACCCATACCGCCAATCCAATGAGTAAAGCTTCGCCAGAAAAGATTTGCATGACACAAAGCTTCAATATCAGTAAGTATGCTGGCTCCCGTGGTTGTAAAACCCGAAACAGTTTCAAACACTGCATCAAGATAGTCAGGTATTTCACCGCTTAAAAATAAAGGGATAGCACCGAACAAACTCATAAGGATCCAACCAAAAGAAACAATAACAAACCCATCTCGCGCATGAATGGTCTTGTTCTTTGGTTTTAGCCTTGTTAAAATCACACCGGACACAAGAAGAGCAAAAATCGTTATAAGATAGTTAACAAACTGTCCTTCGCGATAGTATAAATCAACAAAGACCGGCAAAAGCATCAGTCCTGCTTCACTCAGCAGTACAACACCCAATATGTAAAAAATCATTCTTCTGTTCATAGAATTATCCCTTTGTATCATCAAGATCTGAAAGACCCTTGATGGTTGTAACTATAATAACCGAGTCTCCCACCTTGAATGTATCCTTACCGTGCGGAATAAACACTTTACCCTTACGGGTGATACAACCAACGATCACATTACCTTTAAATTTAAGTTCCTCAAGGGTTTTTCCCAAAAGAACACTGTCTTCCCCAACATGAAACTCAAGAGCCTCAACCTTATTATCAATGATTTTATAAAGAGTTTCCAAGTTGCTTCCGATATTGTTCTGTCTTGCACGGACATGCTGAAGAACCTTATTTGCTGTAATGTTTTTGGGGTAAATGACGCTGTCGAGATCAAGCGAACGGATTACTTCCTGGAATGATATCTTGTTTACCTTTGTTATTGTCTTTGTATCAGGAGAAACACTTTTTGCATAAAGAGAAAGAAGAATATTCTCTTCATCAATGCCTGTAAGACAACATACCGCGTCAACATCAAGCAACCCTTCTTCAATCAAAAGCGAACGGTTTGTTCCGTCACCGCAGATAACGTTTGCATCCGGGAGCAAAAAGCTTAAATTTTCAGCAGTAGCCTTATTTTTTTCAATAATCGTAACATTTATATTATGACGCCGAAGTTCAAATGCAAGATACAAACCAAGTCTGCCACCGCCGATTATCATTACATCTTTGACGCCTGCAATAGGAATATTAACTTCTTTAAAAAACGGAGCAATTTCTTTCGGTTCAGCAAGGAGTGCAATAGTATCATTTTCACAAATAACGGTATCACCGTTAGGAATTATAATCTCATTATCACGCTCAATTGCACATATAAGAGCCTCTGACCTGACTTTTGAGAAAATATCTTTAATTGACCTACCGCACATATTGCATCTGGAGTTTGCAACAAGACTTACGAGGTCAACTTTACCTTTAGCGAATATATCGACATTTTTAGCTGACGGGAAACGAAGAATTCTGAACATTTCCTCAGCTGCTTCCTTTTCAGGATTTACAGACATAGAAAGACCCAGACTATCTTTAATAAGCCTGATATCTTCATTATATTCAGGATTTCTTACTCGGGCAATTGTTCCGTTAGCTCCAAGCTTATTAGCTAAGAGACAACAAAGAAGATTGGTTTCATCAACACCCGTAAGTGCAATCAACAGGTCACACTCAGTGATACCCGCTTCTATAAGAACTTTTCTTGAAGCACCGTTTCCGTGAACACCACGCACATCAAGATCTTCTATCGTATTAGAAAGAACATTTTCATTGGTATCAATAACGGTAACGTCGTGATTTTCCGCCACAAGCTGTTCAGCGACCGTATAACCGACCTTTCCGATACCTACTACAATTACATTCATAAAAAACCGCCTTTCGAGCTGTTTGGTATCATTATAGCAAATATTTTCAATAAAACAAGTAGATTTAAAAATTAATTTTATACCGGATATAATACAAAAATACCGCAAGGATTCTTTAGAGAAGCATCTCTTTCAGCACCTCGCGGCATTATTATTTTAAAATCACTCTGCACTTTTCAATACCGTAATATTTAAAACATTCGACAATTTCCGTAGTTATAATTTCGCCTGAAACAACAATCGGAACTGCAGGCGGACAACCTACGTTTGTATTTGCAAAAATACGACCGCAAGAGTCTGTAGCCGAAACCATTTCTGTTTTAGAAAAATAAGCTTTTCTGATATCAACAGCACTTTTTGGAAGTGTCATCCTTGGCGGTTTCTCTGTAATCGGCTGTTTTTTCTCAATTGAAAGCAGTACTTCTTCAATTTTGTTAATATAATCACTCAACTGTGGTGTGAGCATAAGAACAATAAAATCCGGATCGTAAAATTCGCAAACCAAACCTCTTTCTTCAAGAATGGTTGCAAATTCGGTTCCGGTATAACCGTATGATTTTGTTTCAATTGTTATCTTTAACTCTTCACTGCCGACAAGATTGTATCCGTTGGCTATGATTATATTTTTCAATGCTGAAACGTTTGACACAAACTCGGATAAAACAATTTTATATGAATCATCGATATAAGCGTTTGCTGCATCGAGGGATTGAAGAACGAGATACGAAGGGCTTGTTGAACCGAACAGGCTCAAAGCATCCTTTGCTCTTTCTTTAAAAACCGCAGGTGCCGATTCCGATATGTGCAGATAAGCACCACCCGTTAACACAGGTAAAGTTTTATGAGCAGAATCACAGCATACATCAGCACCCATATCTATCGGATGCCTTGATTCAGGCAAAAACTTAAGATATGCTCCGTGTGCATTATCAACAAGAAGTAAAACTCCGTGCTTATGACAAATTTCAGCAATCTCTTTAATATCAGATTCGTTTCCGAGATAATCAGGCGAAGTCAGGTAAACCGCAACCGGTTTTCTTTCCAGTGTTAACAGCTTATTTTCGACATCTTCAGCTTTTACTTTACAGGAAAGATACGAGCTTTCATTTTCATTGAAAAGCCATTCTACATCAAAGTCAAGCAAAGCCGCAGACGAAACAAAAACTTTATGCGCATTTCTGCCCGCAAGAATAAGCGGCTTCTCCCCTTTTTCTTCCGAGTAAAGACAAGCAAGATAAAGCATAGCTCTTATAGCAAGCGAAGAACCTTCGGTCGAATAAAATGTATCTGCGCCAAAAAGTTCACTCGCATTATCTTCACTCATTTTTATAATACCGCTTGCTTCATACAGGCTGTCAGCACCCTTAATTTCCGTTATATCATAAGGTTCAGACCCAAGCATGCATTCACCCTTATGTCCCGGCATATGGAGTCTGACTGCATCTTTTTTAACGTAAGAACGCACAAAATCGCAGATTGGTGTGTTCATAAAATCAATCCTCAAAAGTTCTTGCTACCGCAACAGCAATAGCGCACTCCATTCTTTTCTTAAACAACTCGCATCCATATTTATAGACACCCTTAATGGATCCTGTTGAATGATATGCATTCGCCGCACAACCGCCCGAGCAATAAAGCTTTGCCCAACAATCATGACATTCCGGACGTGCATAAACATTACAAGAAGCAAACTCTTCAACGGTTTCAGGGTTTGTCACACCGTTCCAAATATCGCCAAGCTTGAATTTCTCTTCACCGACAAACTGGTGACAGGGATACAAATCACCCCAAGGTGTAACAGCCATGTACTCAGTGCCCGATCCACAGCCTGAAATACGCTTGTAGATACAGGGACCGCCGGTAAGATCAATCATATAATGATAGAACGTAAACGGCTTTCCTGCTTTATCACGTTCACGCATAAGCTCAGCGAGCTTTTCATACTGTTCAAGAACTATCGGTAAATCTTCCGATATAAGAGCAGACGGATCATCGTCCGCACAAACTACAGGTTCCATACTTAACTCGGTAAATCCAAGATCAAGCATCTGCTTAATATCATTAAGGAAATCCGGATTAGCATGAGTAAAAGTACCGCGCATATAGTAATTTTTACCGCCGCGTGACTCAACAAGCTTCTGGAACTTCGGAACAATAGTTTCCCAGCTGCCCTTGCCCGTATAGTCAACACGGTATCTGTCGTGAATTTCTTTACGGCCGTCAAGGCTGAGAACAACATTACTCATTTCACGGTTAGCAAACTCGATAACATCATCGTCGATAAGCATTCCGTTTGTTGTGAGAGTAAAACGGAAATTTTTATTATATTTCTTTTCGATGCTTCTTGCATATTCAACCATCTGCTTGACAACATCGAAATTCATAAGAGGCTCGCCACCGAAGAAATCGACCTCAAGATTATGTCTTGAACCTGAATTTTCAACAAGGAAATCGAGTGCACGTTTACCGACCTCAATGCTCATCATCGCTCTGTCACCGTGGTACTTACCCTGACTTGCAAAGCAATATGAGCAGTTAAGATTGCAGGTATGTGCAATATGGATACAAAGAGCTTTTATAACCCCAGAAGTTTTCGCCTTAAGGTGTCCGGCTACAGGTTCAAAAGTGTCGGGAGCAAAAAGCTTTCCGCTTTCTTTAAGAGCAACAACCTGAGAGAAACATTCCTCTATATCTTCAGGTGTGATATCATCTCTGTCCGCATACTTTCTGCTAATTTCTTCAATTATTTTCTCTTTCGAGTTATTTTCAAACATTGCAATAATATCGTACGCTACCTCGTCAACAACATGAACTGAGCCTGAACAGATATCAAGAACGATATTATAGCCGCCGAGCTGATATTGATGTATCATATCGGTTCTCCTTTAAAAGTTTCTATAGTTAAAAATGCCGCCATAAAGGCGGCATTCATCTTTTTGAAATTACTTGCTGTCCTTCTCTGTGTTTTCGCACTGCTGATTAGCAATACCGCAGCTTGTCTTGCAAGCAGACTGGCATGATGTCTGGCATTCACCGCAACCGCCGTTCTTAGCACTTTCACAAAGATTACGAGTTTCAATAGTCTTAATATGTTCCATGAGAAATACCTCCACAAAAATGTTGTATGTATTATAACACCTTTATTTTATCAAGTCAATATAATATTAAAGTAAATCGTCAAACAATCGGATATTTGATGCTTCAAGCTTAAGCTCACCTGACTGTTCTTTCTTGATTACTTCAACAATTCTGTCATTAATCGGTGTGGGAATTCCACACTTTCTGCCCCATTCACAAACAACACCGTTGATTGCATCAACTTCACAGGGCTTACCGTTTTTAAGATCCTGAAGCATTGAAGGCTCAATAAGACGGTGCTTTTTCATAGCGATCGGAACAAGAAGAGTTGAAATTGCACGCTTAATCGGATTTGTATAGTAGAAAAGCTTTGTAATATCCTTACCCTGAACCGGAGCAAAAACAGCACCTGCAGCGTGACCTACGTCAATACACTCTTTCATGCAACGGACTGCAACTTTTCTTGCATCCTTATTTTCAGAAACATCTCCGAATACGCTGCCGACAACAGTACCCAGACCCGAGAATGTAGCATTGATAAGAAGCTTTGACCAACGGGCACCGATGAGGTTTGTTTCCTCATGAACGGGACACATAAGTTCAAGAATTTCTTTAACTGTATTGAACTGCTCGTCAGAAATACCGTCCATCTTACCCATATGGAAAGAAAGGCTTTCGGCATCACTTGTAAGGGTACATACACCCGGCTCAGTAAGAGCTGCGCCCCATTCAACAGTACAACCCATTGTGTGTTCAGCACCAACAATTTCAGCAATACCAGGTTCAGGAATACCGTTCTGTAAAGTAACTATAACGCCGTTTTCTGTGAGATAATCCTTAAGCATAGTGACAACTTCCTTATTAAAAAGCTGCTTTGTCATAAGGAAAATAACGTCATATTTTTTGCTCATCTGATCGGGAGTGATTGCAGTAACAGGTACAGTCATATTAACAGCACCCTTGATGATTGCGCCCTTTTCGTTAAGAGCTGCAACATGAGCCTTATTTCTGTTTATAAGATCAATTTTACCGCCGTTTTTAGTAATATATGCACCTAAAACAGTGCCGAGAGATCCTGCACCGTAAATTGCACAGTTGATATCTTTCATATAAAACCCTTCTTTCTTTTTTATTAAGATAACACAAAAAAATATATATTGCAATATTTTCAGCAAACCGTGTTAACTGTTTGTATCCGTTGATGCCTTTTTTCTGTCATAAACAATCATTCCTGCAACAGTGAATATCAACAAAGGAATATGAACCGTAACAAGCACTTTCCAAGATTTTGATAAAATATCATAAAAAAGCCACAGTGCATTATTGAATAACGTCCAGAATCGATATCCGCCACCGTTTGACTGACCTATACGCATCACAAACGTGAGAGTAGCAGCGATTGCAACATACACCAACGGATCCTTGTAATCGCCTACAATAAGATTGACACAAATAAACGAAAGTGCATATACAGTGACAAGCCACTTCGGTAGTTTTTTACCCTTTGAATCAAAGAAATAATTTATAATAGCCTGAACCCCTCCAAGATAGCAGGATGCCGCACCGTTGATTCCGCTTTCACCAAGCAGATAGCTCGTAGCCGCAAGGATATTACCGCAAAAGACAAGAAAGAGGATCGTCTTCATATTGCGACCTTTTATCAAGGATGCGCTAATCATAGATACAGTACCTAAAGTACCAAGAACAGGTATAAATATTGACATATAATCACCTGTAAAGTTTATTGTGCTTTGTTTTTCTTCTCAGGGATCAAAAACATAAACATGAGTGAACTCAGAAGCAATAACATCGGATAAAAAAGATTTGCTATAACATCAAAAGCAGAAAGTTTATATCCGAGAGTTGTCACAGCAGAAAGTGCAACAAGTATCTGAGCACCGTACGGAAGGACACCCTGAAAAATACAAGAAAACGTATCAAGGATCGATGCAGTTTTTCTCGGTGATATATCAAAATCCTTCGCCATTTCTGTTGCGATCGGATTTGCCATAACAATCGCGACAGTATTATTTGCTGTTGCGATATCCATAAGACCAACAAGAAGACCTATACCGAGCTGACCTGCTTTTTTGCCTTTGAAAACTCGTCTGATTCCGTTAAGAAGAGCCTCAAAGCCACCATTATACTTAATAAGCGCACAAAGTGAGGAAACAAGGATTGCAACCATTGCAGTTTCAAACATTCCTGATGCGCCGCTACCCATTCCTGCAAGAAGATCAGGAAAATTAACAACACCTGTCGCTGTCATAATGATACTGCCTGAAATAATGCCGACAAGAAGTGTTATAAAAACATTGATACCTATAATTCCGCAGATAAGAACAAGAACGTATGGAATAACCTGAATAAGATCATATTCCTTCATTATTCCGCCCGTAACATCCGAACTGAACGAAAGCGCAAATATCAAAGCAAGAGTGGCAATTGCCGCAGGAACAACAATTGCAAGATTTGTTCTGAATTTATCCTTCATCGCACAACCCTGGCCGTTACATGCTGCAATTGTAGTATCAGAAATAAAAGAGAGATTATCGCCAAACATCGCACCGCCTACAACCGTACCTACACACAGCGGTAATGAAAATCCCGAACCTTCCGAAATAGAGACCGCAATCGGCGTTATGAGCGTAATTGTACCAACCGATGTACCCATAGCAGTTGAAACAAAACAGCTGATAACAAAAAGAACGACAACAGCTAATTTAGGCGGTGTGACAGAAAGCATAAAATAAGCAACGCTTTCTGCTGAACCTCTGCCGACCACACCGACAAAGATACCTGCAAGCAAAAAGATAAGAAGCATTGTTATAATGTTTTTATCTCCTGCTCCCTGCCCCATTATTTCAAATTTCTTATCGAGCGAAATTCCTTTTGTCTGGATAACCGCTACGAATAATGCAATTAAGAACGCAACAACAACGGGTACATTGTAAAATCCCATCGGAATTTTCATCACATATTCAAATACAATTCCGAGTGAAAGATAGAAAACGACAAATACAACTATCGGAATAAGAGCCAAGACGTTCGACTTTTTCATTTTAAACCACCTTTAAATCATTTTACATTTGCCGATAATTATATCATATATGATAGCAATTTACAACAGTGTCCTTTCTGATTTATAACATTAATTATACCATCACATAACAACGTCCGCTATTAACACATAGGTTGATAGTAGTAACAACTCTTGACACAAAACTCTTTCTATGATATTTTTTTATATAACATATACTTTTATCAGGAGGAATAGTTATGAAGAAAAAAGCATTATCATTAATCCTCGCAATCGTGATGGTTTTTTCAGTTACCACCACACCCGCTTACGCTATCGACTTTGAATCATCTTCAGAGCCGGTTACAAAGGTTCTTGCAAAAGTTGTCGGAACAGTTTTTGAAAATCTCGTCGGCGTTGTCAATCTTTTCCTCAGAGAAAACGACAAATTCATCGATGAAGACGAATATGTATACGACAACTTCTATGAGGGCACAGCCGAATTCATTGATGAGGCGGCTATCGGCGCAAAATGGTCACTCGGTCAAAGCAGCGCAAGCCTTGTTCCTGAAAACTGGGAAGAATACGACCTTTTCTGCGGTGGCTTCATCAGCGAGCAGAACCTCTTCACAAACGACGTACGTGAAATTCTTGACGATATGAAGGTCCGTGTTATCGCACTCAACGACGGCTCGGGCAGAGGCACTGCAGTTTTTGCAACTATCGACTCAATCGGTGTTTCAAACGGCGATATCAGACACATCAGAGGTCTTCTTCAGGAATTTGCCGCTGAGAATAACATCAATTCAATCAATCTTTTCGCAACTCACACTCACTCAGGTATCGATACACAGGGTCTCTGGACAGACATCTTCCGTAAGTGGCCCAAAAATATTTTCAGCGCACTCACAGGCATTATTGAAACCGAACAGGGCACAGATCCTGAATATATGGAATTCTTCTATTCCGCAGTCTGCGATGCCATTACAGAAGCTGTTGATTCAATGGCTGAAGGCACGATGACATTCGCAAGAAAAGACATCGGCGAAAAATACTTCAGCAACAAGAACAGACCGTCTTGCGATTCTCTTGATACAGAGCTCAAGCGTTTTGTTTTTACTCCCGATGATGCTTCCGTAACACCGACAATCATCGTTAATATGTCTGCACATCCTGATGTTGTAGGACTTGCAACAGAAGACGATCCCACAAAGGGTCACGGCGTTTCGGGCGACTATATTTACTACATAGGCGAAACAATCAACAACGCGGGATACAACTTTATGTTCTTCAACGGTTCAATCGCGGGTATCTACATCGGCAGAGTCAGCGCTCCTGCAGAAAAACGCGTTGATATCGCCGCAAACTACGGCAGAGAAATCGGTAAAATGGTTCTCGGTATGACAATGACTGAAGAAGAAATCCTTACTGACGATTATCTTATGAGTCTCAACTTCACCGCAGAAGAAATCGAAGGTTACAACTACACACCCTGGTACGAGGGCTGGATTCCTGCACAGGAAACTAATGTTGATCCGATTCTCAACATTAAGCTCGCTCAGGTTGAAGTTCACGTTACCAATCCCGTTATCCAGGCGGCAGGTAAACTCGGTGTTGTTAACTATCTTATCAAAAAGTCAGCCGGTGAATACTACGTAACAACAGAAATCGGTTATATGGAAATGGGCAAGGACGTCAAGATTGCATTTGTGCCTGGCGAAATCTGTACGGACCTCGTCTACGGTGGTGATGCACTTACGGCTGCAGGCTCTGTAAATAACAAGGATTACGAAGGACAGACGCTTTGCGAAATCTTCGGCGATGACGTTATCATTTTCGGCCTTGCAAATGACGCTGTCGGCTATATCGTTCCCGAAAACGATTACTGTATGGCACTCGCATTCGGTCACTATCAGGAGCTTCTCTCTCTCGGTAAATCAGAAGCAACCGTTATGTTTGAAGGATACGAAAATCTTGTTGACTGATAATTAATACTGACACAAACAAATCCCGTGGATATCCACGGGATTTTATCTTTTATACAGATTTCTATAAAACAACACCGTATCAGGTAAGGGTCAGTTCTACTTCCGACCGGTTTCCTGCTGCGTCAACAGCGATAATCGTATATGTATCGCCGGAGTTACCCTCAGGGTCTGTTACCGTAAGAGGATAATCCCATTTATAATTTTCCACACGGGTGAAAAAATCACCGTTTTTGCAAATGCGATAATAAGCAATGCCGAAGTTATCGATAGAAGCCTCCCAGCTTAATGTCACACCGTTTTCATCAGAAACAACTGCTGCATTTGCAGGCTCGGTGGGTTTCTCTGTTTCAAGTACATATCCGTTTGCAACATAATCACGGTAGGTTTCGATATACATACTCTTAACAAGATTGGGCGAATAATAGTGTGAATAAGAAAATGTAATGATATTCTCGCAATAACGCGAAGCTACATCCAACTGCATAACAAAGCGATCAAGCGTAGCAGTGACAGACTCTATATTTTCTGTCTCGGGTCGCAGAATTGTACCTCCAAGGATACTCGGACCTGTTGCGATGTCAAAATTTTCGCAATTAGCCCACAACTTTATGTCTGCGTCAGCCTTTTCTGCAGCCTTAGAGTACATTTCCCAGATTCTTACAAGATCTTCTTCCTCGACCCAATCAGCTCCGATTGCGTCCTGTGGTGCAACAATGTCACCATCCCTGAAAGCCGCACGTTCGAAGAAAGTAAGCCATTGAGAATAAGTTGCAACATCACCCAAATCGAGGTAATGTGCAGTATACGGACTTATCATCATCGGCAGAGCGGAGTCAACCTCAGTTGCCCTGTTAAGCACGGTATTAAAACCTTTAACCATCTTGCCCATAAGCGGACCGCAATTTATCTGATTATTAATTTCAAGGGTAAAATACCAGCCATAGAAATTTTCAGGGCTGACAGAATAGTAACTTTTATAGATATCTTCAAGCATATCAGCCGTAATCGCGCAGACGGATTTGTATTCACCTGTAAAATTGCCGAGTAACCAAAACGAATCAAACATTGTCAGGCCAACAAAAACCTTGATATCCGTACCTTTACAAGCTTCAAGTGCCGCTTTGACAACATCACCACCAAAAGTAGCACCGTCAAAGGCAGGAATTGTGCTGTTATAATAAACAGTCCAGTTTCCGTCTGCATCCATATTTGCAAGATCCTGCAGAACGAGATATTCAACGCCGTCGCGCTGCATACAATCAATTTCTGACGCCCAACGCTCATCGTCCCAAGCACTACTCATCCACGATTGAAGAAATGTACCGCTGAATTCAGGTGCACATTTACGCTCAGGCAACTGAGTATCACCGAAAGGTGCCGCAAAGGTAATCAATGCCAGCAATGCGACAAAAAAATTCTTAATAAGACTGAACATGTAACCTCTCCTTATTTTAAAAAATAACTTTACACCGACATTATAACACATCACACACAAATTTTCTATAAAAACATTACCAAATCATCTTATAGGTGCCATAAAAAAAGAAAAACCACTCGGATGAGTGATTTCTTCTCTTGTGTTATATACACCTTTCTGAACCCTTTTTATAGCTCTGTTTTTACTAATTTTGCATAATCAGATGGTGTCATATTATAATAGCGCTTAAATAAAGTTACAAAATATGCTTGTGAAGAAAAACCGACTTCAATACATATCTCTTTTGAGGACATTCCGTTTAGCAATAAGTTTTTTGCTTTTTCGAGTTTTTGTCTTACGATATACGAACTGAGGTTTTCGCCTATTTCTTTCTTGAATATCTGTGATAAATAATCTGCTGAGATTCCGCAATAGTTTGCTACAGAAGATACACTGATTTTTCGGGAGAGATTTTCATTTATATATTTTATGCAATTTCTTATGTGTGGTGAAAACTCAGGCTGTTTTTTATTTCTTTTTACATCTTCTGTTAACTTGACAATTTCAATCCCCAAGCACATAAATATTTCATTTTTATCAGTAAGTTTATCGATTGTATTAATCACTCTGTCTGAAAATTCATAGGCTTTAGTTTCGTTAAGTCCTCCCTGAATAGCATATCGGGTTGCGAGAGTAATTGTACTTACTGCCATATACTTGTGCTGCATAAGTTCATCATCAGACATTCGACCCATAACGATGATAGAATCAAGATTTTTAAGTTGTGTTATCAGCGATTCAATATCACCTTGCTGAACACAAGAAAGCAATCGTATTTCAGCACTATACGGAGTATGCTTTTCATCGAAGGCATTTTTATTCTCGATGGTCTTAACGGTTACA
>JAZSID010000042.1:0-22835 GCA_045533625.1 Acutalibacteraceae bacterium
GAGACGGAGAAGTTTCGAACGGACAGCTTCGCTTTCTCTAGTTGAAATAATAATTCCTGTGTACGGAACGGCAAGACGGATACAAGCCGTGATTTTAGCAAAAATATCGTCTGAAATTGAGTTGTCGAATGCAGTCGGGTCGATGTCGTCAGCCTTCTTGATTCGCGGAACGCTGATTGTGTGCGGACCTACGCCGTGAACGGCTTCAAGATGCTCTGCGTGCATAAGAAGCCCTGCAAATTCATATTTGTAAAGCTCAAGACCGAAAAGTACACCAAGACCGACGTCGTCAATTCCGCCTTCCATAGCTCTGTCCATAGCCTCTGTATGGTAAGCGTAATCGCTCTTGGGTCCTGACGGATGAAGCTTTTCGTAGCTTTCCTTATGGTAAGTCTCCTGAAAGAGGATGTATGTGCCGATACCTGCATCTCTGAGCTTGCGGTAGTTTTCAACCGTCGTTGCGGCGATGTTTACGTTAACTCGGCGTATCGCACCGTTTTTGTGGTTAACACTGTAAATTGTGTTGATACATTCGAGGATGTATTCGATAGGATTGTTTTTCGGGTCTTCGCCTGCTTCAATCGCAAGGCGCTTGTGTCCCATATCCTGAAGTGCGATAACCTCAGCTTTAACTTCTTCCTGTGTCAGTTTTTTACGTGCGATTGTTTTGTTCTGTCTGTGATACGGACAGTAAACGCAACCGTTGATGCAGTAGTTTGAAAGATAAAGCGGAGCAAAAATAACAATACGGTTGCCGTAAAATGCGAGCTTGATTTCTTCTGCGATTTCGTAAATTCTTTCGATAACAGCAGGGTCATCGCAGGCAAGAAGAACGGATGCCTCACGGTGAGTAAGTCCTGCACAGACACAACCTTCTTCCGTCTTTTTCGGACGTGCCTTTTCAAGGATTTCTTCGATGAGTTCGATATTGTTCTTGTTTGCTTCAGCATATTCAAGAGTAGCAAGAATTTCACCGTCGTGGATAAATTCCTGAGCTTTCAATGATTTAGGATTATATTCAGCCATTATATACATCTCCTCTGTCGGTTACGATTTCGTAGCCGATGCTTTTAATTCTTTTTGCAAGGTTTTCTTTACTCTGCGCGGATTCATCTCCGTCAGAGAGTTTGTTGTTGTAAAGTTCATATTTTTTTCTCACCGAGCTTGGCGAAAGGTTTGGCATAACTACGTTTGCGCCTGCAAGGATTCCTTTTTCGCGTCCGTTGCCGTCGATTGTGCCGAGCGCCGTTGTTGCAGGCAGAAGAACGGGAGGATGAATAAGGCGGATTATTGAAAGAAGGTAGCAGGTAAGCTCAGCCGAGCCGCCTTTTTCATTTGCAAACGGAGTTTCTTTATGCGGCACAAACGGTCCGATTCCGCACATATCGGGCTTGAATTCTTCGATGAATTTCAGGTCTTTTGCAAGCATTTCAGTTGTCTGAAACGGAGAACCGACCATAAATCCGCAACCCGTCTGGAAGCCGAGATTCTTTAAAGTTTTAAGGCAATTCATTCTTGTTTCAAAACTCAATTCTTTCGGATGAAGCTGTGCGTAATGGGCGCTGTCTGCCGTTTCATGACGAAGAAGATAACGGTCAGCACCCGCGAGTTTTAGCTTTCTGTAGCTTTCATCGCTTTTTTCACCGAGGGAAAGAGTAACTGCGCAATCGGGATGATTATTCTTGATTTCTTTTACGATATCGCAAAGCAAATCGTCGTTGAAATAAGCATCCTCACCGCCCTGAAGGACGAAGGTGCGGAAGCCTAATCCGTAGCCTTCAGCGCAACATTCAAGGATTTCTTCTTTCGTCAGGCGATATCGGTCACACTTTTTGTTTGACCGTCTGATTCCGCAGTAAAGGCAGTCGTTTTTGCAGAAATTGCTCACTTCAATCAGTCCGCGGATAAAAACTGTCTTGCCGTAAATTTCACGGCGGACTTTGGTTGCCTTTTCTGCAAGGGTTTTTGCCGCTTCTTCATTTCTGTTGTCGATAAGATATTGATACTCCTCAAGAGAGAGAGATTTTTCTTTTTCAAGCTTTTCAATAAGAGAAAAAAGTTTATTCATTCGTAATCACACCTGAATAAGCTGTTTTTACGCTGACACCGTCAAGCCTGCCGATTTTTCCCGAAAGGGCAGAAATCGTATCCTGCGGAGCGTCAATCGCAATGCTTATAATGTTTATTTTCTTTTCACGGTATGGGATTCCCATTCTGCCGATGATGAACTCGCCGTAATCGTGCAAAACGGCGTTGAGCTTTTCAACGGTTTCGCCCTTTTCAACGATAATGCTCATAACTGCAACTCTTGTTTCCATATCTGCCTCCAAAAAAATTGCCGTACCCCGGGAAAAGGGTACGGCAAGACAAATTTACAGAAAAATATTTTGAAACTCAACCGTAGCCTTTCACTCAGAAAAAAGTCTTTATGTCAGGTACTAATTTTGTATACTCATTATACTACATATGATTTGTCAGGTCAATATTAAATTGTTTATTTTTTGTCAATCTTTTATTTCCAAACGAAGAAAGCATCTCCAGCGCCGATTTCAAAGTGATATTTTGCAATTCCGAGGTCAATTCTTGCGTAAAAACCAAGGAGCGTTTTTGCCTCAACTTCGTTCCCGTCAAGGTAGAAAACAAACTTCTGCTGATTGACGGCGGTCGGTGCAAGCATAACGGCTTCCATCGCATTTTTAAACCACTCGGGAGCTTCACCACTTTTGATTTTGCAAAGCTCTTCCATCGGCTTAGTCGGGCGGGTATGTCCGGGAGTCTGGCCGTAACCCAGAGCAATAACGATAAGCACTTTTTCTCCCTTGTCTTTGTCGCATACCAGCTTTGCCTTGTTATAAGTCAGTGCGACCCAACAGGTATTAAGACCGAGTTGCTGAGCACGAAGGACGATTTTTTCGCCGTAATAACCGCATTTTTCTTCGTCCTCTTTTTTGCCGACGAAGGTTATGTAATTTTTACAGTTTTCGAAATTGCCGTATGTTGCCATACCCGAACCGAATGCACCCGGTTCGTCGAGCTGAAGAGTAATTTTCAGACCGCTTTTTTCGGCACATTCATCAATTGTTTTCTGTAATTCTTCAGCAATTTCTTTTTCAATGCTTTTGTCCTGATATCTGCGGACGGAATGACGTGCTGCAATAGCTTCGGTAATAGTCATATCGCCACCTCCTCAAAAGATATTTCTATTATAGCATAAAATAATGTAGAAATAAACAGAATTTTGCAAAATCAGAAAATTAAATTTACATTGAAAGATGAGCGCGCTTTTGATATAATAAAGAAAAGATTTCCGAAAGGGGAATTCAACAAATGGGGATTTTTAAATCAATTGTCGCTTTCTTTACGGCGATAGTAACATTTTTCGGAACGGTCTGGAATGCAGGAATTGACCGTATGAATAATTATTCTTTCACGGTTGATACAGCGAAGCTTGGCGACGTTGTTGAAAACCCTGCAAGCAACGTCAACATCTGGTCAATTCAGGGTAACCCGTTTGTCGGTGTAAAGGTGAACGAGGAAAATAATATCTTTGAATTTGTCGAGTATGTTCAGTTTATGCAATGCTCGGGCGGTAACGTTGACCGCGACCTTTTTAAAGACCCGTACGATAAAACCGTGCTCGATGATTACGATTTCACAACTCTTATAAATAACTGCCGAGGTGTACTTGAACTCGGTGCAAAACCGATGCTCAAGCTTGGCAGTGTGCCTCTTAAATATTCAGCAAAGTCAAGCTCGGAAGAGTTTTTCGGAACAAACATCTATCCGCCCGATGATTATGATGTTTATTATAATTACATCGACGCAATCGCTCAGGCTCTCGTTGATGAATTCGACAGAGAGGAAGTGCTCTCATGGCGTTTCGGTGTTATGACGGAATATGAAAACTCCGATTGGTTTATGGCTGTCAGCGGTGACCCGGGCGAGTCGGCTGTTGCATACTGCAAGCTTTACGATTACACCGTACAGGCTCTTATTGACGTTATCGGCGAGGATGTTTTCGTCGGTGCACACGCAATGGCTGTTACCGAAGGCCTCTGGGATGAAAGAGTGTTCATCAACCATTGTGCAAACGGCACTAATTACAAAACGGGCGAAAAAGGCAGCCGAATCTGTTATCTTGCCGCTTCATTCTACGATTCCGCACCAGGTGAAGAAACAAGCGGAATGAACTTTGAAAAAACGATGAAGCATCTTAAAAAAGCTGCAGACAAAGCAGGCCTCAAGGACCTTATTTTCGGTGTTGACGAGGGTAGGCTTCTTACAGGAAACAACAGGGGAAGCGGCGACAATCAGCTTCTTACACGTACTGTCGGTTTCACATATCAGGCGGCATACGATGCAAGAATTTACCGCACTATGTTCAATAACAATATCAACTATTTCTCGTCGTGGTCATATCTTTCAAGCGGATTTCTGGCAGGCAATCCGACCGTCAGCTATCACGTTGCAAGCAATGCCGCAAAGTTTGACGGTGCAAAGCTTGCAGAAACAAGAACAACGTGGCGCGCACTTTTCCCGAACATAGAGGTTGATGCCGTTTCGGCTTATAACGAAGAAACAAACACGGTTCATATTATGGCGTATAACTACAAAAACGATGTTGCTTATCAGAATACAGCAAAGCTTAACTTCAAGGTGAAAGTGCCGCAGTTTGACTGCGACAAGGTTAAGGTAACGGCATATGTTATCGACGACAACTGCAACTACTTTGATGAGTGGCAGGAAGACAGAGTGAAATACGGAATTGGTGACGATTGCTTCGCTTGGTCACCCGATGACCCTGAAATAGGAAATCCGACAACCCTTTCGGCGGATTGGGCAAGAGATATTTATTTCAACGAGCTTGAAGCAAAGTACAAGGAATGCTCACGCCTCGAACCTCAGACTTTTGAGGCAGAGGTTAAAAACGGCAAAGTGAAGCTCGAAACCGAACTTGCCCCGAATGCAGTTGTGTTCTATGAAATAATACCTATATATGAAATAATACCTATAAAATAAAAAGAAGCCGTCAGCGTTTGCTGACGGCTTAGTGCTTTATATGAGAGAATTTACAGCTTCTCTGATTTTAGAAAGAAGATTTTTATCAAAATTTTCAAATTCGGAAATGTTGATTTTCTGTCCTGTTAACGAAACAAACCACGTTGCCGCTGCGGCGAATCTGCCGATATCGTAGCTTAAATGAAAACCGTCGCGGCAAAGAGAAACACCGCCGTTTTCATAATCAAATTCTTTAAAGTTTTTGCGCAGAGCCTGAATGACATCGCCCGACGGAATAATTTTTACATTCAGCTTATCTGCAAATTCTTTTGTTGCAGATTTAATTTTTTCGTACATTTCATTTTGGTTGCAACCGTAATTCACAAAACCGGGATGAGCCGAATCAATCTCATATGCCCACGTGCGATGAAGACGTATTTCAGCCTCGGGCAGAGCAGATTTAACTTTTCTGAAAAGCTCGGAAATGTACGGCTCGTAGCTTTCGGGGATACCGCTTAAGTCGCTGACCTGCTGAAGAGTAACAATGTCCCATTTCTCGCGAAGAAGAGCATCATTGATGCTGATTTTCTCCTGTGCTTCGTTACCGTTCACCTGGTAAGCATAAAACGGATTGCTTTCTTTTTCATTTTTCCAATGCGTTTCAAGGCTGCAACCGCCGATGTAAAGATTGGCGGTCTGAATGTCAACGCCGTGAAGCTTCGCAAGCGAATGAAGCCAACGGTGAGCATCCTCGGAAAAACTGTTACCGATTGAAAGAATTTTCATCGTTTCACCTCGCGCTTGTCAAGGTTTCTGTTACGGAAATAAAGAATCAGGTCTGAGCCGACCATAAGGAGATTTAAAAAGTAAAAGAAAAGAACGTACCATTTTTCGTTGATTGATGCCATATACGCTTCGTTCAGAAATTTTGAAGCGATTCCTGCTATGTAGCCGAAGAAAATGAGAAGAAGAAACGCAAGGCTTTTTCCTTTTGCAGTACGTGCTTTGTATGATTTCATAACGTTCATCGGCCACGAAGCGCCGAAGCTGACGATCATAATTATTTCTAAAATTTCGGACATTGAATCTCCTCGCTTTCTGTTGTACAAATCGGGTTTGTCGATAGCTTTCGATTATGCACGGTCTTATCTCTGTGCACGTAGGGGACGGGTTGCCCGTCCCGTCAAATCTCGTGCTTTTTCGGTACGGGAAACCCGTACCCTACAACCTATGAGCAATAATCGTGTCCGTAGGGGAACATATTATGTTCCCGAAAAATCGCATAAATTCCGCGGGCAGATGATATCTGCCCCTACGATGTTGATTTTAATCTTGCCAGACAAACCCGAATTTGTCGGAGTCTTTTCAGGATGTTTAAAAGCTTTTTCACAGGTAGTCTGTATTGTTTCAAACAACGAAACTGAACAATTCTCCTTCGATAAGAGTAACTTCCCCGCTTTGTCCTATTTCAATTCCGTCATACATTTCTTCGGGGACATCTAATTTGATTTGTTTCTTATCATCGGTTTCGAATACAACCGTAAAAACTTTTACGGAACGGGGTGTTTTTGTGCCCGTCATTTCTGTACGGCAAAACAAATCAACAACTGTAGCGTGAAATTTTACAGTTTCAAATTCATCTTTAATTTTTGGAGCTTCAGTCACTGGTGTTTCTTTTTTGAGTTTATTTCTTTTGCATTGCCTTATGTACATTATCACACTAAAAACCAAAAATGCAACAACAGCAATAATAAAAATGACCAATAAAACAACAAACGGATCCATAATCAATCCTCACACTCCACAATTGAAATTGATGATATCGCTGTAAATAAGTGCCGTTAGTCCTGCAACCATTTCAACTCGTTTGCAGGGATAACAATATAATTTTCTGTGCCGTCACCGACACGAAGATAAACGTTGCGGATTCCTGCCTGAATAATCTGCCTTGCGCAGACGGGACAAGGCTTTGCTTTGTGAACCGAATTGTCCGACGGGTTGATTCCTGCGAGGTAAAGGTCAGCGCCGATAGTCTGCTGACGGGAACAATTCAGCAAAGCGTTCATCTCTGCGTGAACGGCTCTGCAGATGCCGTAGCCTTCACCCTGATGCATATCTTTTTCAATTCTCGGACAAGAGCCGATTTCACAACAGTTTTCAAAGCCTCTCGGAGAGCCGTTGTATCCCGTTGAAATAACAACATCATCCTTAACAATAACAGCACCGTATTTTCTTTTAAGGCAGGTACTTCTGTAAGCAAAAATTTCTGCACAGTTCAGGTATGTATCGATTTTTGAAACGCGATGGTTGCGTTCAGGGAAAACCATAGTTACACCTCACAGTTAAAAGTATAGTTAATAAGTCCTCCGTCAACGGAAGTTCTGACAAATCCGACCTTTTCGAATAAGTGCAAAGATGGATGATTGTCGTCGTTTATTGCAACTTCAATCACTTCAAAATCAAGCGGAATGGTTTTGTTGATAATATCTTCAAGGGTTTTGGTTCCGTAACCCTTGTTATGGTGTTCGGGGAAAATGAGAAGGGAAAGGTACATTGTTTTGCCTGCAAGTTCACAGTGTACACTTCCGATAAGAGTGTCCTTATCGAAGATTTTATAATAAAACACATTTTTGTTTTCAATAACAAATTTAAAATATTTCTTTTCGATAATATCTATGAAGCGTGATACTTCAGGCAACATATGAACGTCAAGAAGACGGGGGATATCAGTATCTTTTAATGATGTAACCTGCAAAAATTTCATTTTATGTGCTCCTTTGCGGTGTTGATAGAGGAAATGAGCATTCTGCGTATAGAACCACATTCGTGCAGAATATTTTTTGCAGTATCACCGGAAATTAGGTTTGCTTTTTGCGCAATTTCAATCCAATATTCGGTTTCGTAGCATTCTTTCAAAGAAATTTGCAACTTAGCAATAAAGTCGGGTCGGCTATGGGCATATTTTGCCTCGCGGATATTTGCACCAATACTTGTACCGCTTCGTTCAAGTTGATTAGATAAGGAATAATGTCCTTTAATGCTATCAGTTAGTTTTAGTATCTGAATTGCAAATTCTGTAGACATATCCGCAAGCTTATTTTCTGCCATCGAAATCACCTCTTAGGACTGATTATAGCACAGGTTTTTTGCCTTTTCAATGAAATCGCACTATGGTGCGATGAAATCCGAGCGATGCTCGGATGAAATCTGTTTTACAGATGAAATCAAATCCGTCCATCGCCCGACGAAGTTGGATTTCATCACGGAGTGATTTCATCTCGTGTCAGCGAGATTTATCCCGTCCGACAGGACGGATTTAATTGAAAAAAGCACTTGCTTTCGCAAGTGCTTTTTTCTGGCGGAGGACAAGGGATTTGAACCCTCGCGCCGGTTACCCGACCTACTCCCTTAGCAGGGGAGCCTCTTCACCACTTGAGTAATCCTCCATTGGTGAACAAAACCAAATATTCTGTTCTTTATAAGTAAGACTTCCTTAAGAAAGGAAGTCTTACTCAGTGTGGCGGAGAGAGTGGGATTCGAACCCACGGTACGTTGCCGTACGACGGTTTTCAAGACCGTTCCGTTATAACCACTTCGGTATCTCTCCGAATGCTCAAATATAATATCATATGTTTTTTGTGTTGTCAATAGAAAAATTGAGAAATTTCCAACTTTTTTAAAGGCAATTTTTAAAAACAAAAAAGGAAGAAATCGCGCGACTTCTTCCGTTCGGATAATCGTTATTTTATTCGGCCTGAGAATAGACTTCTTCAATAACTTCTGCAACGTAATCTGCATAGATATGACCGACAAAATCTGCGCCGATTCCGTATGTAAGGTGAACGCCGTCCTCGGAAAATGCTTTCCAGTCTGTCTTTACACTTGCGGCGGCAAGGATTCCGTCAAGGGGAATGAAGAGGTCTGCATATTCTCTTGCGAGCTTGCGGACAATCTGAATTTTCGGGTCGAGGTCTTCGCGGAAATAAAGCTTATCCTCGGCAGGGAGAAGGAACTGCTCAAGCATAACGATTTTTGCGTTCGTTTCCTTTTTTATTGCATCAAGGACAGTGCGGTATCTCTGCTCAAACTCCTCGTCAGAAAGCCATTCTCTGTTTTCTGCTCTGTGCCATGTATCATTTACACCGATGAGGATTGAAACGATATCAGGCTGTATATCGATGAAATCGGATTCAAGTCTGTTTACAAGATCGATGGTCTGATTACCGCTGATACCAAGGTCGATGAACTCAAAATCAATTGCAGGGAAATAGTCTGCAAGATATTTTGCAGCATACTTCGGGTAGCCGTTTCCGAGGTCGTGCATATTTTCTCTGTTACGGTCGGCATCTGTAATGCTGTCGCCCTGAAATAAAATTCTCATAAAAGTTCCTCCGTTTTTATTTCGATTATTTCAAAAAATTCTTTCGTTCCGCAAACGGAAATGAAAAGATTTTTTCTTTCAAAAGTTGTAAAAATTTTTTCGTATTTTCTGAAAGTTTTTTCTTCACTTTCAAAGCAATATTTATTTAAACTTGCAACGGTTTCAGCGTTGCATTTTACAGCACTTTCTTTCAGTGTCCACAATCTTGTAAACTCTTTTTCAGGTGAAGCGGAATCGAAAAATTTTTCCTTTTCTTTTTCGGAAAAGCAACGTTCAACAACTCCGCTTTTAACTTCGAGAATGTCCTGAACGTCAATACCTACGGGGTTTTCATCAACAATAACGGCAACACCTGAACCGGTGTGGCTGATATTGAAAAACACGTTTTCGTTATCTTTAAGAAACGGTTTTCCGTTTTCACCGATAACTGTTTCAAAACTTTCAATTCCGAAATTTTTCAAAACTTTTTTCAAAAGAAGATAAGAAACAACACAGTTTTCTTTATCTCTTTTTATCTTTAACTTTTCAAATTTTTCTCTGCGTTTTTCCGGAAGAAAATCAAGAAAATTTTCCGCAGAAAAGTTTTTGTAATCATCAAAAAAATAAATCATTTTTTCAGCTCTCATCGTAATGCTCCGTGAAAAGATGAACGTCACCGCCGTCACGTTCACGGTAGCCGATTATTGTTGCAAGGTTGACGTTGTGAATGCTTTTGAAAATGTTCATATCAACCTTATCGTTTTCTTCGGTCAGCTTTCTTATAAGCTCTTTTACTTCCTGACGCTTTGAACCGTCACAGGTTTCTGCATCTTTTTTTGTAACACTGCAGGCACATCGGATAAATTCAAGCTCGTTGTACCTTGTCCAGGAAATGATATCTCGTTCCCTTACCATATAAAGCGGACGGATAAGCTCCATTCCTTCAAAATTAGTGCTTTTAAGCTTTGGCATCATTGTCTTGATTTCTGCGCCGTAAAGCATACTCATAAGTGTTGTTTCAATCGCATCGTCGAAATGGTGACCGAGTGCGATTTTATTGCAACCCATATCCTGTGCCTGCTTGTAAAGGTAACCTCTTCGCATTCTTGCGCAAAGGTAACAGGGTGAACCGCCGCCGACGTTTGAAACGGAATTGAAAATAGGGGAGTCGAAAACAGTTATCGGCAGGTCGAGGGTTTTTGCATTTTCAAGAATTTTCTGCCTGTTTTCCTCGTGATAACCGGGATCCATAACGATGTATTCAACGCTGAATTCAAAGTCGCTGTATTTCTGCAGATGTTGCATACATTTTGCAAGAAGCATCGAATCCTTTCCTCCGGAAATACAAACACCGATTTTGTCGCCGGGTTTTATAAGCTGATAGTCCTTGATTGCGGCAACAAAATTATTCCATATTGTTTTGCGGTATTTCTTGATTATGCTTCTTTCGATAAGCTGATGTCTTTCCATAAAAAACTCCCTGATACAATTAATTTTATTTTATCACCGCTTTTGACAATTTACAACAGTACATACAAAGTTTTTAGGTTGAAAAAGTGAGAATTTTAATGTATAATAACTCCATATGTTTTTGGAGTTGATTTTTTGAACAGATTGAATGACTATAAAGTGATGCCGACGGTGGCTCTCAGGGGACTTGTTATCTTCCCGGGGATGTCGCTGAATTTTGACGTCGGCAGACAGAAATCAATAGATGCGATAAAAGCTGCAATGGCAGATACACGAGAAATTTTCCTCGTTGCGCAGAAGGATGTACGCGACGACGAGCCTGAATTTGACCAGCTTTTCAAAATGGGTACGGTCGCAAAAATCAGCCATATCCTCAAGCTTCCCAACAGCGACACAATAAGAATTTCGGTCGAAGGTCTTTACCGTGCATCGCTTGTTGATATGCTGCAGACTCAGCCGTATCTTATTTCGGACGTAAAGGCAAGAAAGAGCACTGCGATAAAGGCAGAGGACAAGGATTACGAAATTGCACTTGTAAGGCAGACAAAGGATTTCTTTGAAGATTATGCAGACGTTGCTCCGCAGATGCCGGGCGACCTTATCCTTGAAGTGCTTGAGAAAAACTCAGCAGGCGAGCTTGCTGACTATATCGCAGGCAATATTATGCTTGAATACAAAAAGCGTCAGACTATCCTTAACGAGGTCAATCCGCTTCGCAGACTTGAAAAGGTATGCTGTCTTCTTGCAAAAGAAGGCGACCTTATGCGCCTTGAAAACGATATCAACAGAAAAGTTCAGGATAATATCGACAAGAGTCAGCGCGAATATTATCTTCACGAACAGATGAAGGTTATTTCGGAAGAGCTTAACGACGGTGCATCTCCGCTTGAAGAGTGCGACGAGTTTAAAGAGAAAATCAAGGCTCTCTCTCTTGAAGAGGAGAGCGAGAAAAAGCTTCTTAAGGAATGTTCAAGACTTGAAAGAATGGCTCCGACTTCTCCCGAAGCGACGGTCAGCCGAGTGTATATCGAAACTTGTATCGACCTTCCGTGGAACAAGCTGACGGAAGATAACCTTAACCTTGCGAACGCAAAGAAAGTGCTTGACCGCGACCACTACGGAATGGAAAAGGTTAAGGAAAGAATTATCGAAGCTCTTGCTGTACGTAAGCTTTCGGACGGCGGATACGGACAGACACTCTGCTTCGTAGGCCCTCCGGGTGTCGGCAAAACTTCAATTGCGAAGAGTGTTGCCGAAGCAATGGGAAGAAAGTTTGCACGAGTTTCTCTCGGCGGTGTTCACGATGAAGCTGAAATCCGCGGACACAGAAAAACTTATATCGGCTCAATGCCGGGCAGAATTATTGCCGCAGTCAGATCGGCAGGTACAAGAAATCCGATTATCCTTCTTGATGAAATTGATAAGCTCGGTTCAGATTATAAGGGCGACCCGTCATCGGCACTTCTTGAGGTGCTTGACGGTGAGCAGAACGGCACATTCACAGACCATTATATCGATATGCCGTTTGACCTTAGCAAGGTTATGTTTATCACAACAGCGAATGATAAATCAACGATCCCTGCACCTCTTCTTGACAGAATGGAAATTATCGAGCTCCCGAGCTATACTCACGAAGAGAAGTTCAACATTGCGAAAAAGCACCTTGTACCCAAGCAGATAAAGCTTCACGGTCTTGATTCAAAGACATTTAAAATTAACGATAAAGCCCTTCGCGATGTAATTGACGGCTACACCCGAGAAGCAGGCGTAAGACGTCTTGAACAGCAGATTGCGGCTCTTTGCAGAAAGGGTGCGGCAACTATCGTTTCAGGGGAAGAAACTGCAGTTTCCGTCAAGGTGACAAGCCTTGAAAATATGCTCGGCCCGAAGAAGTATCTGCCTGAAACTATTGATGAAGATTCTGCGGTTGGCGTTGTTAACGGACTTGCGTGGACGGCTGTCGGCGGCGAAATGCTTCAGGTTGAGGTTGCTGTGCTTGACGGTACGGGTAAGGTTGAGCTTACGGGCTCCCTCGGCGACGTTATGAAAGAATCTGCTATGGCGGCAATCAGCTTTATCAGAAGCCGTGTTGACAAGTACGGTATAAATCCGAATTTCTACAAAGAAAAAGATATTCATATCCATGTGCCCGAAGGTGCTGTGCCGAAGGACGGTCCTTCAGCAGGCGTGACGATGGCGACGGCTCTTCTTTCCGCGCTGACGGACACTCCCGTTGACAGCTACACGGCGATGACGGGTGAGATTTCTCTTCGCGGAAGAGTGATGCCTATCGGCGGACTTCGTGAAAAGACGATGGCAGCTTACAGAACGGGTATAAAGAAGGTTATTATTCCGAAGAAAAATATGGCAGATCTTGCAGAGATTGACCCGAAAGTAAAGGGTGCAATCAGATTTGTAGCGGCAACAAGCCTTGACGATGTTTTTGAAAACGCACTTCTTCCGAGGAAAGAGGATAAAAAGGCTGTTGCGGCAATGGCGACAGAAAAGAACCACGGATATAACATTATGAGAACCTGAGGAGGCATACGATGAGATTTGATAAAGTTCAGTATGAAGCATCTTACGGCACATCTGCGCAGTTGCCGAAAAGTGATGCGGTTGAAATTGCTTTTGCAGGACGTTCAAACGTCGGCAAATCTTCAATGCTTAACAAGGTTCTCAACAGAAAAAATCTTGCGCGAGTCAGCTCTGTGCCGGGAAAAACAGTTACGGTAAACTTTTTCGATTGCGACGGAGTGAAGCTCGTTGACCTGCCCGGATACGGTTACGCGAAGGTTAATTTCAACGAAAAAAAGCGTTGGGCAGACCTTATGGAGGGTTACTTCAATTCAGGAAGAAACATCCGTCTTATTGTTCAGCTGACGGATATGCGCCATCCCGTAACGAAGGATGACCTTGATATGATGCGCTTTATGCAGGCGGCGGGATTTGACTTTATCGTTGTTATGACGAAGAGTGACAAGCTTAACAAAACCGAACGTAACAAGCGCCTTGAAGCGATCAAGGAAGAACTTGCCGAATTTGGCGAAATTGAAGCGATTCCGTTTTCTGCACAGAACGGTGAGGGTGCCGACAAGATACGGGAAGCAATTGAAAAATACTCACAAGCTGAATAAAATCAAAAGCCTGTTGCTCGTGCAACAGGCTTAATTTATTGTTTGTTGTTACCAACGGAAAAAGAAATCGAAAATCTTTTCGAAAAGATCGGAGAAGAATTTTGCGATTCTCTCAAATATTGTAAGCTTACCGACGATTTCATATTTCGTAACGTCGTTATCCACATCTTCTGCATATTCAATGATAGCGTCTGCGCCGTCTGAATGTTTTATGATCTGGAATGTAACGTTCTGACAATCTTCAAAAGCGTAGTAATCAATATAATCAACTGTTTTTGAAATGAACACTCTTTCAAGGTCGGGACAGTTAGCAACAACGTGTGAATAAATAACTGCAACGCCTTCGTTGAAGTCAACCGACTTAAGGTTCTTACAGTCTGCGAAAGCGCCTTCATAAACTTCGGCATCATCACCGCTGATTGAAACTTCTGTGAGGGCTGTGTTTGCGAATGAACGGGCACCGATGCAATAAACTGAAGGGCTGAAAGTTACATCTGCAAGGTTTTTGCAGTTTTCAAATGCAGAATCTTCAATATAATCAACGGTTGAAAGGTCGAGGGATGTAAGGTTGTCACAGCCTCTGAAAGTTGCGTAGCCGACTGAACCGACATTTGTAAAATCAAAGCTTTCAAAATCGCAGTATGCGAAAGCAAATTCATAGATATCAACGTATGAATTGATGATGACTTTGTCAAGCTGCTTACAGCTGTAGAAAGCGTACTGACCGATGGAGATTACGTCTTCTGGAACTGTAAATGTTGTAACGTCAGCTGTAACAAGGAAGTATTCAAGGATGCTTGATTCGAAGTTACCGTCCATATCTGTGAAGATATAATAAAGAGCATTATTTTCGAAGAAGTAAGAAGTGTTGTTTTCGCTGACAGTAATGTTTTCGAGTGTAGCACAGCCTGCAAAAGCAGATGCAACGTCAATGATGCTGTCGCCAAGGTAAATGTCTTTAATCTTTGTGTTTTCGAATGCCTTTGTTCCGATGTATTCGAGGCTGTCACCAAGATTTATTTTCTCAAGGTTGGTGCAGTTTGAGAATGCACCTTCGCCGATTTCATAAATTGAATCGGGAATTGTGATTTCCTTAAGGTTTCTGCAGCTTGCGAAAGCAAACGGAGGAATTAATGCAATGTTTTCGTTGAAGTTAACCTTTTCAACACCTGCCATAAAGAAGCAGTAGTCAGCAATAAAATCGATTTCTTCGGGGATTGTATATGTCTTGTCGTTGCCGAGGTAAGCTAAAAGAACATTCTGTCCGAGGATAACTGCACCGTCAGCTGACTGCTCTGCAAAGTAACCGAGTACGGGAGTTGCTTCGAAAACGGAAGTTCCGAAATATTCAAACTCTGTTGTTTCGGGAATAACGAATTTTTCAAGGTGAGCAGCACTGTAAAAAGCCATGTCACAAATTGATGTAACTGTCTCAGGAATTGTTACTTCTCTGATGGTGTAACAGTCCATAAAAGCACCGTAGCCGATTTCGGTAACAGGTACATCTTCACCGTTATATTCGATTTCTTCGGGGATTGTTACTGACTCGGCAACAAGTGAATTGCCTTCTTCGTCAACTTCGAAGTCGATTACCGAAGCGTAGTAATAATCATCTTCTGAGTAGATTTCATAGTAAATATTGTCTTCGAGGACTGTGTCGACAAAAAACACTTCCGGGAAGAACTCTTCATCGTCAAACAATGCGGATGCGTTTACTGCAAACACGGAAAATGCACAGATTGCAGCAAGGAAAACAGCTAAAATTTTCTTGGAAATAATTTTCATTACAAACTCTCCCTTGATATAGATTTGCAGACTTCAAATCTGTGATTAAACATTACTCCAAATTATGGAAAAAGTAAACACTTTTTACGGTTAAAAATTGTTACAGTTTGGTGTCTGAAAGTAACAAAAAACCGCTGTGACTCTTTAATGGTTACAGCGGTTTTAACTATTTTGTTACAAGTGTATTACATTGACTCAGGAACGGTGATTCTGAGCATTTCAAGGATGTTTTTGATAGTATCTTTTACACAGATGCAAAGGTAAAGTCTTGCCTGCATAAGCTTTTCGTCGTCGCACTTAACGCGGCAGGAATTGTAGAACTTGTGGAAAAGTGTTGCCAAATCGACCACGTAGCGAGTTATCTTTGCAGGGTCATAATTCCTTGCGGCAACAACTATCTCGCTCGTAAGGCCTGCCAGATGACGGATTAATTCACGTTCTTCGCTCTCTTTGAGCATTTCAAGCTCTTCTGAAGCGCAAACGCGTGCCGAAATACCCTCAGCCTCAAGCTTTTTGATGATTGAACAGATTCTTGCGTGTGCATACTGACAGTAGTAAACAGGGTTCTGTGAACTCTGCTCAACTGCAAGGTCAAGGTCAAATTCCATCTGCGAGCCCGGTTCTCTCATGTTGAAGAGGAAACGTACTGCGTCGATGGGGATTTCTTCAAGAAGGTCAACAAGTGTGATTGCCTTACCTGTTCGCTTTGACATTCTTACAACTTCACCGTCACGTGTAAGACGGACAAGCTGCATAAGGATAACGTCGAGCTTGTCGCCGCCGACACCGATTGCGTCAAGTGCGCCCTGCATTCTTGCAACGTGACCGTGGTGGTCTGCACCCCAGATGTCGATTGCAACGTCAAAGTTTCTTACAGCGAGCTTGTTGCGATGATATGCGATGTCTGCCGCAAAGTAAGTCGGGTTTCCGTTTGCACGGATAAGAACGTCGTCCTTGAGTTCAAGTTTGTCGATATCTTCCTGGGAATAACCCTGTTTTGTAAGTCTTTCTGTCTGCACTTCAATGTTCTTGTACCAGAGTGCACCGTCTTTTTCGTATGTAAGACCCTTTTCCTTCATAAGCTCAAGAGTGTCTTTGAGCTCTGTGCCGTTATGAAGGGTGCTTTCGTGGAACCAGGTGTCGTATTCGATACGGTATTTTGTAAGGTTATCCTGCATAGCCTTGATGTTTTTCGGAAGCGCGAAATCAACAAGAGCCTTTCTTCTTTCAGCTTCGTCAGCTTCAATGTATTTGTCGCCGTAAACATCGGCAAATTCCTGTGCCCTTACCTTGATGTCTTCGCCGTGGTAGCTGTCCTCGGGAAGCTGAACTGCATCTTCGCCCTTGAAAATCTGCTGATATCTGATATCAAGAGAAAGTCCGAACCTGGCAATCTTCTTACCTGCATCGTTGATGTAGAATTCACGGCTTACTTCGTAGCCTGCATAGTCAAGTACGGCTGCAAGGCAGTCGCCGAGTGCGCCGCCTCGTGCGTTACCCATATGCATCGGGCCTGTCGGGTTAGCAGAAACAAATTCAACATTGATTCTCTTGCCGTTACCGTAGTCCGAACGTCCGTAATTGTTGCCTTTTTCGCGGATATCCTTAAGGATGTCTGCATAGTAGCTGTCGCTGAGGTAGAAGTTCATAAATCCCGGACCTGCAACCTCTGCACGGAGGAAATATGTACCGTCAAGGCTGATGTTTTCCATAATTGTATCTGCAATTTTTCTCGGAGCTGAGCGAAGCTCCCTTGCCCAGACCATTGCAGCATTTGCCGAAAAATCGCCGTTTGCACGGTCAGCAGGAATTTCAACCTTGAATTCTGCTGTCGGCATCTGTACGAATGCACCGTTTTTAACAGCAGCCTCAACAGCTGAGTAAACTGCATTTTTAAGCTGTTCCTGAACTTTATTTACGATGTAAGACATTTCAGTTTACCTCCTCATATTTAGCGGTAATTTTAATTCTGTTTTTGCTCAGAAGCTCGTTGTTGAAATCGAGCGAATATGAAAAATCGAGAACTGTTTTTTTGTTCTCTGTGTATTCTGAACGGATTGAAGTAGTGTGAACTCCCATCATAATTTGTCCCATGGGTGTGTTGTAACAGCAGAGGTTGCGTTTGCCTTTCTCCATTTTAAGCTCCGTGTTGTATGCGCCTTCACGGGAAACGGTTACACGGCTTGAATTTTCAACATGAACCGTCGTTTGGCAACCCATAAGCTCGTCGGATTGCTCCTCGTAAATTATGGAGTAATCGTCAGGCGTGCCGAAGATTTCTGCCGTTGTTGTAAGCTCGGATTTTTCGCGCTGTCCCTGCACGTCGTGGTAGTCGTGAATGGTTATAAGGCAATTCATCGTTCCCATCTCTCCATTGCTGAAGTAAGGAGCTTGTCGATAAGCTCAGCGTAGGGGACACCCGAAGCTTCAAACATTTTGGGATACATACTGATTGATGTGAATCCCGGGATTGTGTTCGGCTCGTTGAGCATAACGAGTCCGTCAGATTTACGGACGAAGAAATCAACTCTTGCAAGTCCGCCGCAACCGAGAGCTTTGTAAGCATTTCTTGCAGCTGCGCGCACCTCCTCGTGCTTTTCGTCGGAAAGTCTTGCAGGGATATGGAGCTCACTTGCAGGGTTTACGTACTTTGCTTCGAAATCGTAGAAATCGTTACAGGGGACAACCTCGCCGCAAACGGAAGCAACGGGCTCGTCGTAACCCATAACCGCACATTCAACTTCGATGCCGTCAATGCCCTCTTCAAGAACGAGCTTTGAATCTTCCTTGAATGCTTTTTCAATTGCGATAACGAGAGACTCCTTGTCGTCAGCCTTGCTTACGCCGACGGATGAACCTGCATTCGCAGGCTTTACGAAAATCGGGAAACCGAGATATTCTGCGGCCTTTTCGATGTATTTTTCAGGCTCTTTGCCGTAATCGTAAGAACTGAAGCCTAACCATTTTGCCTGCGGAATTCCTGCAGCGTCTGAGAGTGTGTTTGTCATAACCTTATCCATGCAGCAGGCAGATGAAAGCATATCACAGCCGACGTAGGGGATACCTGCAACCTGCATAAAGCCCTGAATTGTGCCGTCTTCGCCGTTCTTGCCGTGAAGCACGGGGAAAGCGACGTCGATTCGGATTGTCTTGACTCCGTCAGCCTCAAAAACGAGAAGACCGTGGTCTTTTCTGTCAGGAGAGATAACCGCTTTTGTGAGGTTTTCTGTGTCCTCAAGCCATTTATCTTCGGGAAGATTTGCAACATCACCGTCGTATTTATACCATCTTCCGTCCTTTGTTATGCCGAGCATAGTAACGTTATATTTATCCTTGGGAGTGTTTTCAATAACTGATTTTGCAGACACAACCGAAACGTCGTGTTCGCTTGAAACACCGCCGAAAATAATGAGTGCGTTCTTCATTTTACAACATCTCCGTTTTGCATTATTAGACAGTTTTACATATTAACATAATTTTTTGTTCAAGTCAAGAAAAATCAAGGTTTTTGAAGCCTTAAAAAGCCAAAAATTAATGCAAAAAAATAGTGACAAAACGGTATATATATGTTATAATAGCTATAATTATTGGTCTGTACTATAACTATAGCATAAGGAGCTTGAAAATATGGAAATCAGCGTAGCAATTTCAGCAATAATCAAAGGTGTTGAAAGCACCATGAATAATAACGGTTTTGCCGTAATCGTACCTCAGGGTATTGAGAAGGGTGCTTTGCCCGTGACGGAGAAAAACGGCTGTACAACAATTCTTTACGGCGGCAAAAAGGGCACTGCAAAAATTGAACTTTTCGAAGGAAAGATTTCTCTTTTCTGTTCAGCTGCTGAATCAGAAAGCGCTGTTGACGAAGACTTCAAAAAAGTTACAACAACCCTCTTTGATCTTGAAAAAGTTGATGAACGCGACATCAGATACGTTGTCAACGAAATCAGCGATTGTATCAATGACACATACGGCAAAAAGGAAAAGGCAAAGAAGCTTCCGCAGCCCGTTTCAAAGTCAGCCGCAAAGAGTGGTGCAAGTTACTATGACCTTGTAACTCTCGGAAGCAGATTCGTACAGATTTATCCCGAGCTCAAGGATGCTTACAAGCAGAATATCGAAAAGTACGGCGAATTCCTCGCAGACGAATTCTTCACAAAGCTCGGCAACGAAAAGTTCCGCGAAACAGTTAAAAAGAATGACCCGCAGCAGATGAAGAAGCTTTTCAATATGCTCAACGAAGTTTATAACGACGGCACAAATCAGGTGCAGAGCGTTATCGTCGTAACAATCCTCGGCTCACTTTACGACGACGAAAATCTTCTTGCAAACTGTGTTGACTATATGGACGAGATGACACTCTTCGTTATTGAAACAAATAAAATTCTTAAAAAATCATCTTCAACAAGATCAAAGTTGGAGCATCCGCCTCTCTACAAGCCGAAGAGAAAGAAAACCGGCGGATTTATGAATCAGTTGAACGGAGGTAAATAACCGTGGCGAATGAAGAAAAAATTGAAATTCAGACTGTAACGGCTGACGTTACGGACGAATCAATGCTTGAAGAGGCGATGAATACTGCGGTTAGCGAAGAATACGGTGCCGACCAGATTCAGGTTCTCGAAGGTCTTGAGGCTGTCCGTAAAAGACCGGGTATGTACATCGGTTCAACGGGTCCGCGCGGTCTTCACCACCTTGTTTACGAAATTGTGGACAACTCAATCGACGAAGCTCTTGCAGGCTTCTGTTCTCATATTGAAGTTGAAATTCTTCCCGACAATATAATCACAGTCCGCGACAACGGCCGTGGTATCCCCGTTGCAATTCACGACAAAATGGGTATCCCGACTCTTACGGTTGTTCTTACCGTGCTTCACGCAGGCGGTAAGTTCGGCGGCAGCGGATATAAAGTTTCCGGCGGTCTTCACGGCGTTGGTTCTTCCGTTGTTAACGCTCTTTCAGAGTGGATGGAAGCTGAAGTTTCCCGTGACGGACACGTTCATTATCAGAAGTTTTCACGCGGTAACCCTGTCTGTGATATGAAGATTATCGGCGACACGGAAGAAACAGGAACACTCATCCGCTTCAAGGCTGACCCTGAAATCTTCACTGAAACGGTTGAATACGAATTTGACGTGCTCGAAAGAAGACTCCGTGAGTCTGCATTCCTTAACGCAGGTCTTTCAATCACATTGACGGATTCACGTGACCCTGAAAATATCGTTGAAAAAGTTTACTGCTATGAAGGCGGTCTTTCAAGCTTTGTTGAGTATATCAACACAAGCCGTGCATTGACTCCGCTTCACACTCCGCCGATTCATTTCTCAGCTTCAAAGGACGATAAGTACGCTGAAGTTGCAATGATGTATAACGACAGCTACAACGAGGTTATTCTTTCGTTTGCTAACAACGTTAACACTATCGACGGCGGTACTCACGAAACAGGCTTTAAAACGGCTCTTACACGTGTTTTTAACGACTACGGCAAGAAGTACGGCATCCTCAAGGACGGCGACAAAAAGCTTTCGGGTGAGGACGTACGTGAAGGTCTTACAACCGTTATCAGCGTAAAGCTTACCGAGGCACAGTTTGAAGGCCAGACAAAGGGTAAGCTCGGCAACACTGAAATCACAAGCATCGTATCCGCAATGGTTTACGAAAAGCTTATGACATATTTTGAGGAAAACCCCTCAGTCGCAAAAGCTATCTTCACAAAGGCACTTGACGCTTCAAGAGCAAGAGAAGCTGCAAGAAAAGCACGTGACCTTGCAAGACGTAAGGGAGTTCTTGAAAGCAACTCTCTTCCGGGTAAGCTTGCCGACTGTACGGAAAAAAGCTCTGAATTTACTGAAATCTACATCGTAGAGGGTGACTCTGCGGGCGGTTCGGCAAAGGAAGGCCGTGACAGACAGTTTCAGGCGATCCTTCCTCTCTGGGGTAAAATGCTCAACGTTGAGAAGTCAAGACTTGACAAGGTTATTTCCAACGAAAAGCTTATTCCTATCGTTACTGCACTCGGAACGGGTATCGGTGACGAATTCGATATTGAAAAATTAAGATATGACAAAGTTGTTATCATGGCCGATGCCGACGTCGACGGTGCTCATATCAGAACACTTCTTCTGACGTTCTTCTTCAGATATATGCGTCCGCTTATCGATACGGGTCACGTATATCTTGCTCAGCCCCCTCTTTTCAAAATCAGTAAGGGTAAGAAATTTGCTTACGCTTTCTCTGACGAAGAAAGAGACGAGAAAATTGAAGAATTCGGCGGCAGCTGTGATATTCAGCGATACAAAGGTCTTGGTGAAATGGACCCCGAACAGCTCTGGGAAACAACCATGGACCCGAAAACAAGAATTATGCTCCGCGTAACTCTTGAAGATGCTATGGAAGCGGATGAAACTTTCTCAATCCTTATGGGTGACAAGGTTGAGCCGCGCCGTGAATTTATTGAAAAGAACGCTAAATACGTTCAGAATCTTGATATTTAAGAAAGGAGGAAGATTGAAAAATGGCTAAAGAAATTCCACACGAGAGCGAAGAGTTCAAGGCCAATCTTGAAAGCACGAAGATATATAACGTAGACATCAGCAAAGAAGTCCGCAAGGCATTCCTTGACTATTCAATGTCAGTTATCGTTTCCCGTGCGCTTCCTGATGTACGCGACGGTCTTAAACCCGTTCATCGCCGTATTCTCTACACGATGTATGAGAACAATCTTACTCCGGACAAGGCATACCGTAAATGTGCTGACACTGTCGGTTCAGTTCTCGGTCGTTACCATCCTCACGGTGACGCTTCCGTTTACGATGCGATGGTTCGTCTTGCACAGAGCTTCTCGATGAGATACACTCTCGTTGACGGTCACGGTAACTTCGGTTCAATCGACGGCGACCCTGCCGCTGCTTACCGATATACTGAGTCAAGAATGAGCAAAATGGCTCTTCGTATGCTTACGGATATCGACAAGGATACAGTCGATTTCACAACCAACTACGACGACAGACTTAAGGAACCGACGGTTCTTCCTTCACGTTTCCCGAATATTCTTGTCAACGGTACAATGGGTATTGCCGTTGGTA